>JAEWRS010000533.1 GCA_023398855.1 Bacillota bacterium | reverse complement strand
TGCAGCGCTTTTCAAAAGCAATGTTCATCCCGGTTTTGATCCTGCCTATTGCAGGTATTTTAATCGCTGTGGGGAATTTATTTACCAATGCAAAATTGCTGGAGCTTCTGCCCTTATTAGATAATCCGGTGACAAAAGGGTTTGGCACCATCCTGTCTGGCTCCCTGGTATCTATCTTAAATAACCTGGGACTGATTTTTTGCGTAGGTCTTGCAGCAGGGCTTGCCAATAAGAAAAAATACGAGGCCGGTTTTACCGCTCTTTTAGGGTTTCTGGTATTCATTAATGCCATGAACAAGTTCATGACCTTAAATGGAATCCTGTTTACAGGGGAGTCCTTACGGGGAACGGGTCAGGCCATGGTGCTGGGGATTCAGATCCTGGATATGGGCGTGTTTCTTGGAATCATTCTTGGGATTGTAACTGCCATGGTCCACAACCGGTTTTGCGAAACAGAGTTTCAAAATGCTTTCCAGATTTACGGTGGTTCCAGATTCGTGTTCATCGTATTAATCCCTGTGACCGTTTTTCTGGCGGTAGTTCTTACCTATGTGTGGCCTTTTGTCCAGGCGGGAATCACCGGACTTGGAGGCTTTATCAACCGTTCCGGCAATTTCGGGATCTTTATTTACGGTGCTTTGGAACGTCTTCTCATACCCACAGGCCTTCACCATCTGGTCTATACCCCGTTTTTATACACCTCTCTGGGAGGCGTGGAAACCATTGGGGGACAGGTATTTGAGGGTGCAAGAAACATTTATTATGCGGAGATTGCAGACCCATCTGTTTCTGTCCTGTCTAGGTCTGTCATATGGGATGCCAGGGGGATTTCCAAGATGTTCGGCCTTATGGGTGCCTGTCTTGCCATGTACCATACAGCCAGGCCTGAAAACCGCAATAAGATAAAAGCAATCTTAATCCCTGCTGCATTTACCTCTTTTATTGCAGGTGTTACAGAGCCCATTGAATTTTCCTTTATGTTTGTGGCTCCTGTTCTGTTTGCCGTTCATGCATGCTTAAGCGGCTTAAGCATGGTGGTCCTCAATGTTTTAAACGTCCATGCCATAGGCCCCAACGGCTTCCTGGATTTCCTGCTTTTCAACGTGCCTTTGGGAATCCATAAAACCGGATGGCCCATGTACCTTGTGACTGGCCTTATATTTTTTGCGGCTTATTATGGAATCTTCCGCTTTCTCATTACAAAGCTGAACCTAAAGACATTGGGACGGGAAACCGGGGGAATGGAGATGAAGCTTCATACCAAGGCGGAGTACAAGGAAAAGCTGGCATCTGAGAAAGAGGGAAAAGGCGGAGAGAATGTGGATGCCGCGCTGATCATAAAAGCCCTTGGGGGCGCTGGAAATATTGAAAAGGTGGATAACTGCTTTACCCGCCTGCGTCTGATCCTCACAGATCCTGACCTGGTTCAGGAGGAAGTACTGAAAAACGGAACCGGAGCAAACGGTGTGGTGAAAAAGGGCAGTAATGTCCAGGTTGTCTATGGTTTAAGGGTTACTGCCGTAAGAACGGCTGTTGACCAGGAGCTGGGAAACAACGAAAACAGCTGATAAAGCAGGATGAATAAGGAGGAAAATATTGTGAAAAAATTCTCAGTTGTAATTGCAGGCGGCGGAAGTACCTACACACCCGGTATTGTCATGATGCTGATGGATAATCTGCACCGGTTTCCCATCCGTTCTTTAAAGCTTTACGACAATGACAAAGAGCGCCAGGAAAACCTGGCAACTGCCATTGGAATTGTTATGAAGGAAACCGCGCCTGAGGTGGAGTTTTCCTACACAACAGATCCAAAGGAAGCGTTTAGTGATGTGGATTTCTGTATGGCCCATATCCGGGTTGGGAAATATGCCATGCGGGAGCTGGATGAAAAAATTCCCATGAAATATCATGTGGTAGGCCAGGAGACCTGCGGACCGGGCGGGATTGCATACGGAATGAGAAGCATTGGCGGGATGATGGAGTTAATTGATCTTATGGAAAAATATTCTCCTGACTGCTGGATGCTCAATTATTCCAACCCGGCTTCCATTGTGGCAGAGGCTTGCCGGGTGTTAAGACCCCATTCCAAGGTATTAAATATCTGTGACATGCCGGTGGGAACCAAGCGGCGCATGGGATATATCGTTGGAAGGGATCCCAAGGACATGGATGTAAAATATTTCGGGCTGAATCATTTTGGCTGGTGGACCAGTGTAAAGGATAAGGACGGTATTGATCTCATGCCTCAGCTTTTGGACTATGTGTCCCAAAACGGATATCTGACAGAAAAGGCTGTGGAGACTCAGCATATGGATGCCAGCTGGCAGCTGACCCATAAAAAGGCGGCGGATCTATTAAAGCTGGAACCTGATTTTCTGCCTAACACGTATTTAAAATATTACCTTTACCCGGATTATGTGGTAGAGCATACCAATCCGGATCATACCAGGGCCAATGAGGTCATGGAAGGAAGAGAAAAAGAGGTGTTTGGTGCTGCAAGGGCAATTATACAGGCAGGTACTGCAAAAGGAGGAGAGTTCTCCATTGACAATCACGCTTCCTTTATTGTGGATCTGGCCTGCGCCATTGCCTTTAATACCCGTGAGCAGATGCTTTGCATCGTGGAAAATAAAGGTGCCATCTCTAATTTTGATCCTACTGCCATGGTGGAAGTGCCCTGCCTGGTAGGAAATGAAGGCCCGGAGCCTTTGTGTCAGGGAAACATTCCTACCTTTGAAAAGGGTATGATGGAAGAACAGCTTGCAGTGGAGCGTCTGGTGGTGGAAGCCTGGACAGAAGGAAGCTATTTAAAGCTGTGGCAGGCCCTGACCTTATCTAAGACCGTGCCAAGTGCCACTGTTGCCAGGCAGATTTTAGATGATCTCATAGAAGCCAATCAGGAATATTGGCCGGAATTAAAATAGGGAATTTTTCATACATAGCCTCGTCCTGTTACAGGATGGGGCTATGTGTTATGTGTGAATAGAAACCACATATAAAATTGCAGGATAATGTAAGCGTTTAACCATTCGCAGATTTTAAATAGCCGCCTAAATTATTGAAACCATACATAAGCAAAAGACCGTCAATTTGACGGAAAAATCTGATTATATCATTGGAAATCAGGGGAAATTGTTGGGATTTATTGACAAAAATTATTATGTTTTTATCAGATGGGTTGATTGATAAGTTTGTCTCCTGTAATATTGGAATGTAAGCGCTTACAGTAAAATATGGGAGGGAACAAACATGAAGGCTATATCAAAGCGGTGCAGGAAGGTATTGGCAGTATTTCTTGCCATGGCAATGCTGCCCCAGTTTGGAACGTCAGTCGGGGGGATTGCCTATGCAGAATTATCCTCAGCACTAAACGGCATAAGAGAAGCTACCCCCTCCGATGCCGATGCTTCCCAGGCATATGGGATGGTTTCCATTTTAGAGACAGCGGCCACACCATCAATTGCGGCAGCCTCTCCATCCAGTGCAGAGCTTTCTTTGTCAGGAGAGAGCCGTTACAGCAGATCTGATGGATGCCGGGACGTGACAAATGTAAGAGTTCCAAAGCTTGCTTATGATGATACATCCATTACTCTGGTTTGGGACAAGCCAGAAAATTATGAGGATGTGGTTAATTACAATGTATACTGCGATGAAGTTAAGATAGGCGATGCAAGAAGCAATTTTGCAAGGCATGCCGACTGGGCCAATACATATATGAATGCTTTTTACGGATATTATGACGGACAGGGGATTGATATGGTAAAAACAGATATCCATACCTTTCGCGCGGATGGCCTTACGCCTGACACAAGCTATACTTTTTCCATTGTGCCGGTTGATGCAGAAGGGACAGAACTGGGAGACAGAGCTTCTCTTGTCTGGTCTACCACAGGGACGCCGGAGGTATTCGATATCCGGGATTACGGTGCAATAAAGGTTGAAGCAGGCTTTACCTCCAGTAATGAGGAGACTGATGCTTTTATTGTTAAAAATACAAAGGCCATTCAGAGTGCCATTGATGCCTGCAGCCAAGGCGGAAAGGTAGTGATCCCTGAGGGAATCTATATGTCTGGATCTTTGTATTTAAAAAGCAACATGACCTTGGAGCTGAAGGAGGGGGCAATTCTTTTTGGTTCTCCTGATGTAACCCATTATGACCAGAACTATTTGCTATATCCTTATTCCACTGATACCAGATCCTGGGCCCTGATCAATGCCTACAGCGCAGATGAGAACGGGAGATTTGAAAATATCCGCATTGTCGGAAAAGGTACTGTTTACGGAAATGGCTGGAAATACGGTTCCGGAAGCACCATAAAAGGTGATGGTTTTTCTCCTGCATACCAGAAAAGACAAAGCGGTGATCCTGACTGGGAAAAAACAGAGTTTAAGAAGTATGCACTGAAAAACTGGGTGGCAGGGAGTAACAGCAAGGTTTCCGGCAGCAACAATTTTGGCATACTGGCCAAAAGCGCCTTTGATATGGGGAAAGAAAAAGGGCTCAGCAACAGTGAAGCTTATGCCATGAGACCCAATCTTATGGTCCTTCGGGGCGTAACAGGAGTTTATATTGAGGGAATCACGGTGGAGAATCCTGCTAACCATACCATAGCAGTCCTTGACAGCGAACAAGTTGTATCTGAAAACGTAAAATACATTACATATGACGCCAATAATGGGGATGGGATTGAGCTTGGCAATACCCAGGATGCCATGGTTTTTAACAATTTCTTTGACACTGGCGATGATGCGGTCAATTTTGCCACTGGTATGGGCAAAGGCGTGCAGGATACGGAACAAAAGCCGTCAGCCAATATCTGGACCTTTAATAACTTCCTCCGTGAATGCCATGGAGGAGCCATTGCAGCAGGCAGCCATACAGGAGCAGGCATTGGTGAAATGCTGGTGGAAGACAATGTTTTAAACCACAGTGACATGCCCTTCCGCTTTAAAAGTGCTCCTGTCAATGGCGGCGGGGTATCTGATATCCTGATCCGTGACTGTGCCGTGGGAGATGCCCAGCAGGTATTTACCTTTAGCACGTCTTACTCCGATGCCAATCAGGCCGTGACAATAGAACCGGCAGATAAGCCGGCCGAGTTTTATCAGATTGATGCGTACAATATTACGGCAGATACCATCACAAAAAATACGTTTGAAATAGCCGCATCAGTGGATTATGAAAAAATGTACCAGCCATGGCACACGCATCATGATTTGTATTTTCAGGATATTACCTTTACAAACATTGATCCGTCTCTGGCAAAAACCTCAGAAAAGCTGACAGGTGTAACCAATGCGGCCTTCCATAATGTGGTCATGAACTGGAAGGGAATTGAAAAAAAGGATAATGACGCGGCAGCAGCTGATTATCAGGCATGGGGATCCGTAAAGTTTTCCAATGGCTTAAGCTTTACGGGAACAACGACCCAGTCCACGGTTTCCTATGATGCCATGGCAAAGCCAGTATGGCCTGATGATGTTTTGACGGTTGCCAGTGCGTCGGAGGCTTCAAAGAGCGGGTCAGAACGAAGGGTGAAGCTGAAATGGCCTGCTGCAGAGGACGGAGAACAGGAGAGCGGCAGCGGAGGTATAACAGGCTATATCATTGAGACTTATTTAAACGATGTATTGATTGATGTAACAAAGCCTGTGACAGCTACTTTCTGTGAACTGGGAGGTCTTTCCCCTGACACTGCCTATGTGTTTAAGGTATATGCAGTGGATGCCCCCGGCAACAAGGTGCTTGGACTCCAGTATGACTGGTGCACATCTGATGGAGAGGACCAGGAGGTCAAAAAACCGGCAAATGGAAAAATAACATTCAGTGGAATTGGATATACCTGGGCAACAGCCAGATTCAAGTCGGCCAAGGCTGCTGATTCCAGAGTACGGGGGTACCGGGCTTATGTAAACGGAAAACTGTGTGCCACGGTTTATAGTTACCAGCTTGAAAAACCCGAGGCAGATGAGATCACCATGACAATCGGCCGTATGCTAGAGGACAGCAACCATGTGTATCTGGAAGCATTTACAGATTCAGACCAGATCTATGAGTATGAGGAAGCAACGGTAAAAACAACAAGGGCTTATGATTATCTGGCGCCTGTATGGAGCAGCAGGGGGTTAGAAGTAGCTCTGTCCGGTCAGGATTTTATTCTCACATGGGATAAACCGGAAGATGAATCCGGTATCCACGGATACCGGGTTTACGCAGACGGAAAGCCTGTATACACAGCCCAAGGAGATTGTTTTAATCATGTCAACGGCGCTTATACCACAAAGGACACGTCTTTTACTGTAACAGGGCTGGTTCCTTCGGAGCATCACACGTTCCGCGTAGAAGCAGCAGACCGTTGGTGGAAGGCCTTAAATGGGAGCGGCCCGTTTCACTGGACCAACAGTGGACCCGTGGGAAGCTGGAACGGTCCGGAAGAGGAAATCCTCTGGAGGTCCTCTGCATTCGGACAATCCACGGATTTAAACTTCAGTTCCAATGTGCTGGACAATAAGGTGGGTGTTAACTACACCTGGCCCGCAGATTCCGGCGAGCCTCTGGGCATGGAAGGAAGGGTGGTCCAGGATGTGGTGATTGAATCCAGAGGCGGAAAGCTGCAGTCAGGACATGACGGCTTGACCTTCTACTATGCCCAGGTGCCCACTAATAAGAATTTCAGACTGACTGCAGATATTACTGTAGAGCAGATGGGACCGGAGAACGGGACCAATCCAAACCAGCAGGAAGGGGCGGGCCTCATGGTTCGTGACGTAAACGGCTCCCCCAGGAAAGACCCCTTGGAAGAAGGCTATGAGGAATATCCTGCTGCCTCCAATATGGTAATGCTTCATACAGGATCAGCAGGAAAAACCCTGAACGCTGATTTAAATCTGCTGGCAGCAGCCCGCTATGGCGTTAACAGTCCGGCAGGAAATTTAAAATCCGTAAAGACTACTGCAGCCTTTGAAAAGTCTGTATCAAAAGCGGATAAAAAGTATGCACCGGAAGAAGCTGCCTATACGTCCAATTACTATGGTACCCAGATGAAGCTTTGCCTTGAACGGACGGATGAAGGGTTTACTGCCTCCCACCTTGATGATGGGGGAAATGTGGTGGCTGCCTACACTTTTACTGACAAAAATGTCACCCCCAACATTATGGCCCACTTAGACCAGGACGTTATGTATGTGGGATTCTTTGCGGCAAGAAATGCCCGTATGTCAGTGAAAAATATTTCATTGGTATTAAGTGATGTAAAACAGGCAGATGAATCACCGGCTTATGTGGCCCCTGACAATGAATCCGCATCACTATATGTGGCCTCACCCGCCTATACCAATGGCTCTGCCTATACGGTTTCAGCTCTTACCAATCAGTCTGGCCGTATGACCGTTACCCAGAATGGAACAGTCATTGCGGCAGACAAGGAGGTTACCGGGGGAGTCCAGTTTACTTATCAGGCTGTTATCCCAGGGGATGAAGCGGAATTCAAGCTGAGTTTTGTTCCAGGCGAAGGAGCTGACGCTGGAAAAACAAAAGCCCAGACCTTTCAGGTGAAAAAGGAAACCTATGGGCATGACTTATATGCAGCACCAGATGGAAGGGATTCCGAGGCAGGAACCATAGATGCCCCCATGTCTGTCAATGCAGCCATTAACAGGCTGGTTCCAGGCGGGACAATCTACCTGACAGAGGGAACCTATGAGCCATTCCAGATTCCTGTCAGTTCCTCAGGAAATAAAGATGCAGGAAAATCACTGAAAGCCATGGGAGCCGTAAAAATATCTGGAAGCGGAAAGCTCTTTGTTCTGGATTCCGATTACTGGGATGTAACAGGACTTGACGTGGACGGACGGAATGTGGAAGGAAGCAGAGGGGTGATGATCCATGGAAGCCACAATGTGATGAAAGATTCTCTGATTCATAACACTTCCAGTGATGCAGGCCTTACGATAACAAAGTCAAGGGGCAGCAGGACCTTGTGGCCAGCTGGCAACCTGATCGAAAACTGTGAGTCCTATGAAAATATTGACAGTTCAAGGATCAATGCCGACGGATTTGCTTCAAAATCCGGTTCCGGCGATGACAACCGGTTTATAAACTGCGTATCACATGACAATGCGGATGATGGCTGGGATTTATATAATACATTGTCCGACGGCCCCAACGGCAGGACCATCATTGAAAATTGTGTGGCATACAATAATGGGAACAACGGATTCAAGCTGGGAGGAGAAGGCCGGGAGGTTGGAAATATCTTAAGGAACAGTGTGGCATTCCACAATCATTTGGACGGTATTACAGATAATTTTAACCCGGGCGAGCTGATCATGGAAAACAATACCTCTTTTGACAACCAGCGTTTTAATATTATCATGCGCCCCAGCCCTTATAAGGCTGATTCCGGGGGGAATTTAACAGCTGACGGCACCGTGGTAAATAATGTATCATACCGCACCCCATCCTACAGTGCTTCCCTTCATAAGGCATATGATGATAAAATTGCAGCCAGAGTAATAAGCAACAATTATTTTTATCAAAATGGGTCCAATGCCATAACAGCCGATAATTTCCGATCTTTGAATCCGGCAGAGTGCTTTACCAGAGTCAATGGCAGAATCCAGTTCGGAGATTTCCTGCGTCCGGCAAAAGACAGTGTCATAAAGAATGCTGGAGCCGGTGCATATCTGCCTGGTATCCAGGAACCGGAACCAGAACCGGAGCCAAATCCTGAACCCAACCCCAACCCTGGGCCAGAGCCAGAGCCTGCTCCGGAAAATAATTCCCAAGGCAGTTCTGACTCTGGCAGAGACTATGGCATGAAAAACCCCACAGGTGAAGCAAAGGGAGACTGGAAAAAGGATGAAAACGGCTGGCGCTTCCAAAGACAGGATGGAACATATCCAAAGGAAGAGTGGGTGAAGCACAGCGGAACATGGTACTATTTTGGAAAGACCGGTTATATGACGACCGGCTGGACTAAAGCTGGCGGCATGTGGTACTTTATGGACCAGAAGGGAGCAATGAAAACAGGCTGGGTTTTATCAGACGGAACCTGGTATTATATGAACCTGGATGGATCCATGGCAGTGGGGTGGATTCATGTTCATGAGAAATGGTACTATTTAAGTCAGTCAGGAGCGTGTCTGGTTAATACGGTTACACCAGACGGCCACCGGGTCGATGAGAATGGGGCCTGGGTGAAGTAATACGATGAAACATGATAATAAATAATTATGAAAACCCCCTCTTGACAAATAAAAAAAAACCTCATATACTAATCAGTAACTTCATAAACAAGTAGAAAAGCGTTGATAAGAACAAGTAGCAGTGCGAAGGACCACACAGAAAGCAGCCGGCAGATGAGAGGCGCATGGGAAACGGATTGTGAATACATCTTTGAGCTTCGCACCCAACGGCTGAGAGGCCAAGTAGGCTGCGACGGATTCCCGCACCCGTTATTGTGCTAGAGTATCGCATCAGGTACTCAAAAAGGTAGGCAGCGTGAGCTGTTTATAAACTTAAGGTGGTAACACGAGACTTCAGCCTCGTCCTTTTGATAGGACGGGGCTTATTTTTATGAAAAAGGAGAATGACAATGACGATTTATGAAGAATTGCAGGCCCGCGGCCTGATCGCCCAGGTGACAAACGAAGAAGAGATCAGCAAAATGGTAAACGAAGGAAAGGCTATATTCTATATTGGATTTGATCCCACGGCAGACAGCCTGCACGTAGGCCATTTCATGGCCCTGTGTTTAATGAAGCGCCTACAGGATGCCGGCAATAAGCCGATTGCACTCATCGGCGGAGGAACCGGCATGGTTGGAGATCCATCCGGAAGAAGCGATCTGCGTCAGATGATGACCGTGGATATGATCCAGCATAACTGTGACTGCTTTAAAAAGCAGATGAGCCGTTTTATTGATTTTTCCGAAGGAAAGGCTCTTATGGTCAATAATGCTGACTGGCTGCTGAGTTTAAATTACATTGATTTTCTCAGGGAGGTTGGCCCTCACTTTTCCGTTAACCGCATGCTTTCTGCTGAATGCTATAAGCAGCGCATGGAAAAGGGGTTAAGTTTCCTAGAGTTCAACTACATGATCATGCAGAGCTATGATTTTTATGAGTTGTTTAACCGTTACGGCTGCAACATGCAGTTCGGAGGAGATGACCAGTGGAGCAACATGCTGGGGGGGACGGAGCTGATCCGCCGGAAACTGGGAAAGGATGCCCATGCCATGACCATTACCCTGCTATTAAATTCCGAAGGAAAGAAGATGGGAAAGACCCAGTCAGGGGCCGTGTGGCTTGACCCGGAAAAAACTTCTCCATTTGATTTTTTCCAGTACTGGAGAAACATTGCCGATGCGGATGTATTAAAATGCCTGCGCATGCTCACCTTCCTTCCCATTGAAGAGATCAACGAAATGGACCATTGGGAAGGCAGCCAGTTAAACGAGGCAAAGGAAATCCTTGCCTATGAGTTGACCATGCTGGTACACGGGCAAGAGGAAGCCCAAAGAGCCAAAGACAGTGCCAGAGCTCTGTTTAACGGAGGCAATGCGTCAGATATGCCGACCTGTGAGCTGGAAGAAGCAGATTTTATTGACGGAAGCATTGACCTTTTGTCCCTTCTTCAGAAATCCGGCTTAGCGCCCAGCCGTTCTGAGGCAAGGCGCAATGTGGAACAGGGTGGAGTGGTTGTGGAAGGAGAGGCTGTTTCTGATACAAAGAAGGTTTTCACAAAGGAGCAGTTATCCGGAGATGGCATGATTGTAAAAAGAGGCAAGAAAAAGTTTGTAAGGGTGATTGCAAAGTAAAAAGGACGGACTTTGAAGAAGTGTAGATATTTGTCTGCTGGTTGAAAGGTGTTGACTAAAATAACAACACGTATTATCATGTATTATATGAGAACACATGGAAGCCGAGTTGTTATTTTAACAGCAATATGTTAAGATATTCCATAGTATTGCAAAATGGGTAACGATTCGGGGCAGGAGGTTGCTATGGAGGAGTTTCAGGATAATATTGCAACACCATTATATCAGCAGTTGTATGATACCATATTAGCTAAAATAAAATCAGGGGAGTATCCGGTAGGATACATGATTCCGTCGGAAGCAAAGCTAAGTGAGATGTATAAGATCAGCCGTGTTACAGTACGCAGTGGCATACAAAAACTATGTAACGAAAATATCCTGGAAAAAAAGCATGGAAAAGGAACTTTTGTCACCATGCCAGTTTATATGGATACCATATCAGAAGAAGGAAGCTTTACAAAATCTTGCCTGAAAATGGGAAAAACACCAAGTACAAAGGTTATTTC
>JAEWRS010000023.1 GCA_023398855.1 Bacillota bacterium | reverse complement strand
AAGTTGATGCTGGTCATTATCACAATTTTTTTATAATGCCTGGTAACGGTCCGGTTGCGCAGAATGTGCTTTTGTACAAGCAGGGTCAAGGTGGAGATGTGCTCATCCATAAAAGAAAAATTGTATGAGGCCTTAAAGTACACCTCATATTTTTTGATGGTTTCATACAGGTATGAAAACTGTTCTTTCGTATTTTCTACGGTTTTGTCCACAAAAGTACAGTGAAAATGGTTTAAGGTGATCTCCCGGTAAAAATAGCCATATAGCTCATTGAGGAATTCTTCCTGTATGGAAAAAGGAATGTTCAGATGATTCGCCACCTGTTCCGTAAACTGCTCCGTGGTATGCCACAATCGTTTGTCAAAGGGGAACTGAAGGCTCCGGGAAAAGTTCATCATACTGAAAGCCACATTATACAGCTTATTTTCCCTATAGCCATCAGCAAAGCGGATGGTAAGAGGAGCCAGGGGCAGGCGGTAGCAAAAGTTCATGGATTCGGCAACAGGCCGGATCTCCATGATACAGATAAACAGCAGCAGGAACTTTTTGGAAGGATAGTTCAGTGACAAGTGATAGCTTGTTAAAAAGAAATTCAGCTGTTCCACTGCCTGGGTAGATACTGGCTGTAGGCAGATACCGGCCAGATCGTAACTCTGCTTTTCAAGAGGAGTATTGGCATATCGGGCCTGGATTTTGTTTTCTGCTGTAAACTCCAGCAAAGGGTGAAGAATGTCAATCACAAGAAACCTTAACTGCAGTTCATCACCGTCAATGGTAAGTCCTTTTTTCTTTAAGGTAAGAAGGGACAGGCCATGCTGGGTTAATAATTGACGAAGGTGGGCTGTATCCTGTTTTTTTGTTGTAAGGGAAAGTCCCCAATAGTCGTACAGGGAGGAAGCATTTACGTAGCCGTTAAAAAAAATAGTTATTATCATGACCCGGATCCGCTCAATGTAAGAGCTGGTATAGTCCTCCATGGTGATCTGCTGGATAAAATCTACAAATTCTCTGTAGCTTAACCGGCTCAGGCATATCCCTTTATGAATTTCCACCATTGGCTTTGGAGAGAAGAGATTGATCCGTTCAATGGTCCTGCGTATGGATATTTCATCCTTTTGAAAATGCAGGGCCACTTTTGATAAGGAAATGCGCTGTCTTTTTTGCAGAAAGCGGAGCAGGCTTAAATCATTGTAGGTTAATCCCATTGGGTGTTCCTCCTGTGGTGTTATGGGTTGATTATATATTTAAGGGCAACTATACGCAACAATAAAATGTAATTTTTTTGCCTTGAAGCAACTGGTGGAATCTGCCATAATGGATACAGTTTTAAGGCGCCCTTAAAAACCACAATGTCATAACAAAGGAAGGGAACAAATATGAGCAATAAAAAGTCAAGCTGGAAAGACGGCATCCAAACCTTTGGACGGTCTCTCCTTCTGCCGATCGCACTTCTTGCACCTATTGGTATGGTTATGGGTATTTGCAGTGCTTTAGGGCAGCCTTACATGATAGAGAAATTCCCATTTTTGGGAAACCAGTTTTTGAAGCTTATTTTATCCAGTTTACAGACCATAACAAGTATAATTTTTAACAATATTCCATTGTTATTTGCCATGGGCGTTGCTCAGGGGATGGCTAAGAATGAAAAAGGGATTGCTGTTTTTTCTTCTGTAGTCGGCTATTTAACACTGAATGTGGTAATGAGTATTTATCTGAAGCAGACAGGTACTCTGGCTGATCCGGAAGTGGCGGCTCAGGTGGGGCAGGGTACTGTTCTTGGTATTCAGACGCTGAAAATCGAGGCGCTGGGGGGCCTGATAGCAGGTTTAGTGGCTGCCAAAGTAGCAGACCGGTTTTACCGCCTGGAGCTTCCTCTTGCATTTGCCTTCTTTGGAGGAAAGAAATCCATACCCATCATTACGTTTGCTTCAATGATCCCTATCGGACTGATTATTCCGGTGTTCTGGAATCTGCTGACTAATTCCCTTATCAGCATTTCCTTTATCTTTACAACACCCTACATAGGAAATGCCATTTATTATGCATTAAACCGTGCGTTGATTCCCTTTGGCTTGCATCATGTGCTTTCGTCCATGGTCCGTTTTACTGAGGCCGGCGGAACCTATATGATTAATGGGACCGAATATGTCGGGATCTTAAATGCCACCAATGAAGTTCTTTTTCATTTAGGGCCCAGCAGCGAATACTGGGATCAACTGATGCCTACCCTTACCAGCTATCTGGGGGGAGCACAGATGTTAACCACTTTATTCCGCGTACCGGCTGTTGGTCTGGCAATGTACCGGACTTCATATTTAAAAAACAGGAAAATTGCAAAAGGAGTTATTCTAACCTGCTGCCTGACTGCATTTTTAGGAAATATCACGGAACCGTTGGAGTTTTCATTTCTGTTTATTTCACCGCCTTTGTTTATTCTCTACTGCATTATGAGCGGCCTTGGCGCGATCCCGTACCAGATGCTTCATATTTCCATAGGGTATATCCGGGGCACGATTTTTGACTTTGGCATTTTTGGACTTTTGTATGAAAACACCCACTGGCTGAACCTTATTCTTTTGGGGATTGGGAATTTCATCGTGTTCTATTTGGTGTTCAAGTGGTTTATAGTGAAGTTCAACTTAGAAACACCTGGTCGGGAAGGATTTGAAATAGAAGAGTCCGCAAGTATTCTTCTGAAAGAAAAGAACTGGCCGGCCATTGCGGAAGTAGTAATAAGAGGACTGGGTGGCAAGGAAAATATCCTGAGTGTGGAAAACTGTATTTCCCGCCTGCGGGTGGACTTAAAAGACCCGGCAAAAGTGGATAAGATAAAAATTAAAGATTCCGGATGCGCGGGCATCTTCTTCCCGTCTGCGGATCACATTCACGTAGTATTTGGGCCTCATGTGGAATTTGTCCGCCATGCGGTAGATGATGCTATGAAAAAATAAGAGGTGTATGATGAGAGCTTTCTATGATTCTAAGAGTAAACTGGATGACAGAGGGATTCATGGACTGTTAAGCGAGACGTTTAAATATAAGACGTGGCTGAAGGCTGAGGCTGTTCTGGCTCTGGCTCAGGCAGAAGAAGGCTTTATACCAATGGAAGCTGCCAAGGCCATTTGGGCGGTTCAGTTTGAGGATCTGGATCTTGGGGAGATGGAACGGATCAAGGCAAAGGTGGGTCATGGATTTGTGCCCTTTGTAAAGGTGCTGGTGAAAGCGTGCGGGGAAGAGGGAGGAAAATATGTTCACTATGGGGTTACCACCCAGAACATCCAACAGACTTCCCAGCTCTATATCGTGAAACAGGTAAATTCTGTTTTTAAAAGCTTTCTTGCAGATATTCTGGAAAATCTGGGAAGGCTGTCCCTGGAACACGCTGATACGGTCATGGCAGGAAGAACTCATGGCAGGCATGCCATACCCATTACATATGGGTATAAGGTTTCGGTATGGATCAGTGAGCTGATCACCTCCCTGGAACGTCTGGAGGAAAGCGAGAAACGGGTATTTGTAGCCATGATGGGAGGGGCCGCAGGTGGCTTTCATGCCGTGGGGCCTTCGGGTCCCAGGATTCAGGAGCGGGTTGCCGGGAAGCTGGGGATGGGCTCCATGGAGGTGCCTGGCCGTAATATGAGCCAAATGAAGTTGGAATATGTAATGAACCTGGCGCTTTTGAGCAACATTTTTCACAAAATGGCAGAAGAGGTTTATTATACTGGAATGGAAGAATTCTCTGAAGTCAGTGAATCCTTTATTCCTGGAACCATTGGAAGCTCAACTATGCCACAGAAGATCAATCCTAAGCTGTCTAAGGGGATCATTGCCAACTCCCAGAAGCTTTATTCCCTTCCTGCTGTTGGCTTGTATTCTGCTGCGCGGATGTTTGAAGGGGACAGCAGTTCTTATATGCTGTTTGATGGTATTATGGAAGAAGGGCTTCAGCTTATGACCGAAGTGCTCATCAGGGCAGAGGAGCTGAGCCGGACCCTGCGGGTCAGCAAAAAACATATGCTTAAAAATGTGAATGTAAATCAGGGGCTTGACAGCAGTGAGTTTGTAATGATGAATGTGGCAGAAAGAATCGGCAAAGACAGGGCTCATGAGCTTTTGTACGAAAAAGCCATGGAGGCAGAGCTAAAAGAAAAGGATTACTATCATGTGCTGCTTGAGGATGAAACCCTGGCTTCGATGTTCACGGTGGATGAGTTGAAATTCATGATTAATCCGGAAAATTATACAGGACTTTGCAGCCTGCTGGCAGAAACCATGGGGAAGAAGGCTCTTGCAAGGGCGGAAAAATTAAAGAAAACACTCCAACCAAAAGAGAATGGCAGTGACGGGGAAATGGCTGCGGCTGATCAATAAGGGGCAGTATTTATTCGATTAGGGGATGTGGCAGTATTTGGCGGCATTCCCTTTCGTTATTAAGTATACAAGGAGAGTAACATGAAAAAACAATATGTGATTACGATTTCCGGAGCAGGAAGTGCCCGGGTGCCGGCACTTGTAGGAACCCTGGTCAACTATAAGAAGCGTTTTCCTCTTTTGAAAATCATCTTTTATGATATTGATAAAGAGCGTATGGAATTGATGGAGGATTATAACCGTTTGGTGTTAACCAGTTATTATCCTGAATGCCAGGCAGTGTTCACGACCGATGAGGAGGAAGCATACAGGGAAACAGATTTTGTTTTCTGTCAGATGCGGGTGGGTAAGACGGAGATGCGTTCCCTGGATGAAAAAATACCTTTGCGTCACGGTCTGGTTGGACAGGAAACCTGCGGGCCGGGTGGATTTGCCTATGGAATGCGCTCTCTGGGAGCTATGAAGCAAATGGTGGAAAAGGTCCGTTCCTTTTCCAAAGATACATGGATTTTGAATTATACCAATCCTGCCGCTATTGTGGCCTTGGGGCTTGACAGGTTGTTCCCTGATGATAAGCGCATTTTAAACCTCTGTGATCAGCCTTATTCTCTGATGAAAAGTTATTCCAAAATTCTGGGATTGCCTCAGGATGAACTTCGGGCGAGATATTTTGGACTGAATCATTTTGGCTGGTTTACAGAGCTTAAAGATACGGATGGAAATGATTACTTCGATACTCTTCGCTCTTATTTAAAGGATCATGATTTTAAGCCCTTTAATGCGGAGCAACGTTCCAAGTCGTGGTTGGATACTTATATAAGAGTGAACAAATACATGAAGCTGTTAGATGAATACATTCCAACTACCTATATGCAGTATTATATGTTTCCTGATGAGATTGTGGGCGAAAGCAACCCGGATTACACCCGTGCCGACGAATCCAGGGATTCCAGAGAAAAAGAAGTTTTTGAACTGTGTTCTAAAGCAGTTGGAAAGAGCAGTATGGATGGGATTGAGATGCTTACCAACAGCGTGTTCGGAAGCCTGATGGTGGAAGTTGCAGAGTCCATTGCCTATGATTTAAATAAGGAATTTATTGTAATGGTGAAAAACCGGGGAATCATTGATAACTTTGAACCGGAGGCAATTGTAGAGGTTGCAGGAACCATTGGAAAGGATGGGGCAACGGGCTACCCCTTTGGGGTAATCAAGCCTTATTACAAAGGGCTGATGGAAGGGCAGTTTGCCTATGAGCTGCTGACGGTGGAGGCATTTTTGGAAGAAGATTATAAAAAGGCGCTGATGGCCCTTACGTTAAACCGAACAGTGGTAGATCCTTCTAAGGCAAAAGCTGTGTTGGATGACCTGATGGCTGCAAACAAAGATTATTGGATATTAAGGTAGGTGGATTATGGTACTCTATTCAAAACATATCATCCTTGAACATGAGGAGTTTGACGGGTTTTTAGAAATGGAACATGGAATTATCAAGGCATTGCATAAGGAGTTTACAGGCGCCTATGAGGATTATTCTGATTTTATTATCCTGCCTGGATTCATTGATATCCATATTCACGGCTGGGCCACAGGTTCTTTCTGGTTTGAAAAAAGTGCCGGAGCATTAAAGGAGATGTGCAGGACTCTCCCTTACGCGGGTGTTACTTCTTATCTTGCTACTTCAGGAGCTGACACCATATCAGAGATTAAACGATGCATCAAAGCAGCTGATGATGCATGCGAAGCAGATTATCCTGGGGCAGAGATTCTGGGAGTCCATCTGGAAGGCCCTTTCATCAATCCCCAATACCGGGGAATGCAGCGTGAGGATTGCTGTATTTTGCCAGACCTTGAGGTAATGAAGGATATTTACAACAGCTTTAGAAATAAGAAGCTTTGCCGTTACATGACCATTGCAGTGGAACAGAAGGGGGCAAGAGAGGTGCTGGAATTCTGTAAGGATCACGGGATTCAGATTTCTGTTGGACACAGCGGAGCTACCTTCTCCCAGATTAAGGAGATGAAAGACGCCGGTGTGGGAGGGGTTACCCACATGTATAGCGGAATGCGGGGATTCCATCATCGGGAGCCGGGAGTGGTGGGCGCTGCTTTGTATTTTGACGATATGGTGTGTGAATTTGCCAAGCAGACAGGTTTAACAGTGTCCCATGAAGCCTTTGACATCGCTTACCGGATCAAAGGCAGCAGGCGGATTATTATGACCAGTGACTGCAGTGGCCTGGCTCAGACCCAGACAGAATTTGATCACTATGTGAGAAAAATGAAATTTATAAAAGATGGAGACAGGGTCAGGATTGATCATTATGACGGCAGAGTGGAGTGGTTGAATCCAAAAGATTATCAGGCAGTCAGAGAGATAGAGTTAAGTTATATAGGTTCCATCCAAAACATGGCACAACATACCAACATGGACTGGCATGATATCATGCGGATGACCAGCTTAAATCCTGCCAGGTATATTGGTCTGGATGACAGGAAGGGCAGGATAGCGCCCGGAAAAGATGGGGATCTGACGATTGTGGATACAAATATAAATCTGGTCAGCGTATTCTGCCGGGGAAGGGAGATACGGTATGGGGGTGAAATGTGCTGTAAGTGACTTTGACAGAACATTGTATATAGATGGAGGAATCAGCTGTGAAAATTTAATGGCAATAAAGGATTGGCGTGAAGCTGGAAATTTATTTCTTATTGCAACAGGGAGAAACCAGGCATCCATCCGTGCCTTTTTAGAGAGATACTCTTTAAATCCGGATGCCCTTATACTTAATAACGGCGCTTTGATTCTGGACGGAGCAGGAAGAGAATTGTTTTGCAGGACCATTGATAAAGCCGCAGCTAAGGAAGTGCTCCGGTTCCTCCATGGATTAGGAGAGGAGGGGAGCGGAGTGACTATGCGAAAGTGTAAAGTCAATGTGCTTTCCGGTTCACCTGCGGCCACCCAGATAACCCACAGGGACCAGATTTCCATAGACCAGATTGATGATCTGAAGGAGATCCTTCAAATACACAGACGTAAAAGGGACAGGATCTGGATCAGGGAATTGTGTGCCATGCTTAATGCCAGGTTCCCATTGATATCTGCTTACCCAAACGTGTGGAATGGGGATATTGTGGCAAAGGGCGTAAACAAGTCGGCTGCAATAGACTGGTTTGTAAGGCATTGGGGTGGATTTGATGAAATAAGAGTTATTGGTGACAGTGGCAACGACATAGAAATGATAAAGGATTACAGCGGGGCCACATTACGAAATGCGGATATAGAGGTTCAGGCCGTTGCTTCAAGGATTGTGGAGGATGTAGCAGAATATCTGTCAATTTCTTAAAGCAATTCCTGCTAATGATTAAGCGGCAGCCTTCCTGATTTTTTAGAAACTTCCTATTATAATGTAAAATGGCAGAGGGGAAATGACACCTGCCAGTCAGAACCGCTTTTGGGTGGATCACGGCTGACTGGGTGTCATTTCTCTTTTTTATGGAACGGGACAATGGAGCGGATTGCAATTTTTTTTGTGCTGAAAGTAAGGCTACGGAAGATATCAAGGTAGTCTTTATTAATTGCAGTATCATTTCTGACGTGAATAAAGCAAGGATAAATTTGATTGCAAATATTTAGCATGAATTCAGTATTGTTTTAACTGGATAAAAATGGAAGAATTCTAATAATATTGAAAAACAGATACAGAAGATGGTACAAAACAACATAAATCACAATCGAATACAATATAAAACAAAATAAATAAATAAAATCAAATAAAAATATTGCAAAAACGGATATAATATGCTACAATTTCTACAGGAAGGACAGGTTGGTGTGTCCGGAATAGAAAACTATATAATATATTTTTGAAGGAGGTTTACTTTATGAAAAAGAAGTTAGCAATGGCGCTTGCGGCTGCAATGGTATTATCAATCACTGCATGTGGCAGCGGCGGCACATCCTCAACAACGGCAGCTCCGGCAACCACGGATGCAAAGACAGAAGCAGCTAAGACCGATCAGACGACTGCTGCAGAGAAGGTGGATAATGCAAAGTCCACGGGGGCTCTTGCAGGAAAGAAGATTGCAGTTGTGCGTAATCTTGCGGCAGGAGATCATACCCAGCAGTTTTTAGATGGCTGTGTATCGGAAGGTAAGAAGTTTGGCTGGACCGTTGATACCTTTGTAACCGATGGTGATGATGCAAAGGCTCAGGAGACAGTAGCCCAGGTCATAGCAAAGGATTATCAGGGAATTATCGTATCTCACGGACAGCTGTCTTATTCCTACGATATGTTAAAGCCTGCCAGAGACAAGGGAATGGAAGTAGTAACCTTTGATACCATGCCATATAAGGGCGGCGATGCAAGCGGAGAGCTTCTTTCAGGAGTAACCTCTACTGCTCAGAACGATCAGGCACTGGCTGAGCTTTCTCTTGGCTACATGATGAAGGAATTTGAAGCAAAAGGCGGAAAATACCCGATGAAAGTTTTAAAAACCTTCATGGGCCCTGGAATCCCACCTCTTGACAGAAGAAATGAAATCTATACCAAGCTGGAAGCAGAAGGCAAGATCAAGACTTTAGAAGTGATTGCACCATCTGATTCAGCAAATGCCCGTGGTGATATGACCAACAAAACAGCGGCTATTCTTCCAAAATATCCGGAAGGTTCCGTAGATGCCATCTGGGGCTGTTATGATGAGCTGGCAAAGGGTGTGCTGCAGGCGTTAAATGATGCTGGACGCACCGATATTCCTATGTACACCATTGATGTATCCAATGATGACATTCAGTTAATGGTAAAGAATCCTGACGTATGGAAATCTACTGCAGCCGTTGATCCTAAGCTGATTGGTATTGTAGATGCCCGTCTTCTGGCTCTGAAATTTATGGGGGAAGAGACACCAGATTACTTTAACTTAAATGCATGTAACATTGAAACAACTCAGCTTAATGCTCAGACCACCATGAGTGATTTAGGAAGCATTATTGATGGCTGGGGCGATGCAGAAGATCCAAAGGGTGCTTTATTTACCGATGCGATCAAGAATAACTATGTAAATTAATAATGCTCTGTATTCAATACATAATTAAGGAAGAGATGCCATGACCAAAGTAAATCTTGAAATGAAAGATATATCCATCGAATTTCCTGGAGTTAAGGCTTTGGATGGAGTTGATTTTAGTCTGGAAAGTGGTACGATTCATGCGCTTGTGGGTGCTAATGGCGCAGGTAAGTCCACCTTGATGAAAGTGCTTGCCGGTGTCAATACACATTATACAGGACAAATTTACGTTGGAGGGGAACCGGTGGAAATCCGGTGCCCCAAAGACGCTAAAAATCTTGGAATTGAAATTGTGTTTCAGGAGGTCGACACCGCGCTGATTCCCTATCTGTCTGTGGCTGAGAATGTTATGTTTAACACTCTGGTCAACAAAATGGGACGGAAACAAATGGTACACTGGAAGGAAATCAGGCAGGCAGCAGAAACGGTATTAAGAAAACTAAATGTAGATGTAGATATTAATAAACAGGTATCAGGACTTACCCTGGCACAGAAACAGATGGTTCTGATTGCCAGATGTGTGGTGGAAAAATGCCGGTTCCTGATTTTAGATGAGCCGACAGCCCCTCTTTCCAATTCCGAGACTCTGGAATTGTTCCGGGTGGTGAGGGAGCTGGCGAAAGAAAATGTGGGAGTTGTATTTATTTCCCACCGCTTAAGCGAGCTTTACGAAATCTGTGAAAGTATTACCATTATGAGAGATGGCAAACTGGTAACCAATCTGCCTCTTTCTAAGGAACTGGAAGTGAATACTCTTGTCGAATATATGTTGGGCCGCAGCTATGAGGATAATTACATCAAGAAAAAGTGCGAGATCGGCGGGCCTTTGCTTGAGATAGAAAACCTTACGGAAAAAGAAGGAAAAGTAAAGAATATTAACATGACCGTCTGCAAAGGAGAGATCATTGGAGTGGCAGGATTGGTGGGTGCAGGAAAGACGGAACTATGTAAGACGTTGTTTTCTGCTTACCAGCAGGCTGGCGGCACCATGAAGCTGAACGGAAAGGTGATTAAGGCAAAAGGGCCGACACAGGCTGTGAAGAATGGGCTGGCACTGGTGCCGGAGGAGCGCAGAAGAGAAGGCGTCCTGATCACGGATCCGGTTGTATCTAATATCTCAGTTGCAGCTATGGAAAAATATACAAACTGGCTTTCTGTTGTGAATAAAAAGAAAGAAAAGGACGATGCAAAAAGTATGATACGGGGTCTTGGAATTAAGACACCGTCAGAAAATCAGGTCGTTGCGCTGCTGTCCGGCGGAAACCAGCAGAAGGTGGTTGTGGGAAAATGGCTGAATAAGGATTCAGAGGTCTATATTTTCGATGAACCTACCAAGGGAATCGATGTAGGTGCCAAGCAGGATATGTATGAACTGATTGAAGGCCTGGCAGCTAAGGGAAAAGGTGTTATATATGCCACCTGCGAATTCCAGGAAA
This sequence comes from Bacillota bacterium, assembly GCA_023398855.1. GTDB lineage: Bacteria > Bacillota > Clostridia > Lachnospirales > Lachnospiraceae > Lacrimispora. The sequence continues at coordinate 33 of JAEWRS010000023.1, read as the reverse complement.
TATTAAGTATCTGCGACCGCATCTATGTGATGT
>JAEWRS010000003.1 GCA_023398855.1 Bacillota bacterium | reverse complement strand
GACCTTGACAGCGCAAGAAAGGTAGCTGGCAATGGCTTTTATTATCTGATGGGAGATATTGCAAGGCTTCATTCTTCTGTAATCTCCTATGCAAGAGATTTTATGATAAACAGGGGATTCACTTATTGTATTCCCCCATTTATGATTCGCAGCGAAGTAGTGACCGGGGTTATGAGTTTTGCTGAAATGGATGCAATGATGTATAAGATTGAAGGGGAAGATCTATACCTGATCGGAACCAGTGAGCACTCCATGATCGGGAAATTCATTGATACTATTCTCCCGGAAGATAAGCTTCCTCAGACATTGACCAGCTATTCCCCCTGCTTCCGTAAAGAGAAAGGGGCTCACGGCCTGGAAGAACGTGGCGTGTACCGGATCCATCAGTTTGAAAAGCAGGAAATGATCGTTGTCTGCAAACCGGAAGAGAGTATGGATTGGTATGAGAAATTATGGCAGAATACCGTTGATTTGTTCCGCACGCTGGATGTTCCGGTAAGAACTCTGGAATGCTGCTCCGGAGATTTAGCGGATTTAAAGGTAAAATCCGTAGATGTGGAAGCATGGTCTCCAAGACAGAAAAAGTATTTTGAGGTGGGAAGCTGTTCAAACTTAGGGGATGCTCAGGCAAGGAGATTGAAAATCCGCGTTGCAGGAGAAGACGGTAAGAAGTATTTCGCCCACACCTTAAACAATACTGTAGTTGCTCCCCCAAGAATGCTGATTGCTTTCCTGGAAAACAACCTACAGGCAGATGGAACCGTAAAAATTCCGGAAGCATTGCAGCCCTATATGGGCGGCATGAAGGCGCTTGTGCCGAAAAAATAATAATTGACTGGGTCCGGCTAAAAAAAGCCGGGCCTTTCCTTATTCCCTTGGGCTTATGTAAGGTTGCAGTTGACAAGTGACATACAGAGTATGGTATGATGGATGTATAAAGACAGATGGCAATCCAACGGACGGAAAACCTATCTGGTATAAAAAAGAAAAGGAGTGACGGCAGTATGATTACCTTTAACCACTTTAATTTTAATGTCCTTAATCTGGAAAAGAGCTTAGAATTCTATAAGGATGCCCTTGGGCTTACCCCTGTAAGAGAAAAAACAGCGGCAGACGGATCTTTCCGGCTGGTGTATTTAGGCGATGGAAAAAGTGATTTCACTCTGGAACTGACCTATTTAACAGATCGGAAAGAGCCTTATAATCTGGGAGAATGTGAATTTCATCTGGCATTTCAGGCAGATGAATACGAAAGCTGTTATAAAAAGCACAGGGAAATGGGAATTATCTGCTATGAAAATCCGGCCATGGGAATTTATTTCATCAGTGATCCTGACGGCTATTGGATCGAGATCATTCCCCCAAAATAAGGAGAAGCCGTGTATATTGAGGTAAATGGAATCCAATTGTTTTATGAAGTAACAGGCTCTGGCCCTGCCATTCTCCTTGTTCATGGAAACGGGGAAGATCATAGAATCTTTGATAAAACAGCGGAGCTTTTATGCAAAAACTATACCGTTTACGCCCTGGATTCCAGGGATCATGGAAAAAGTTCCAGGGTGAAAACTCTTAGCTATGAAAAGATGGCAGAGGATGTGGCTGAGTTTGTCAGAATAATGAACTTAAAAAGGCCTTATTTCTGCGGCTTCAGCGACGGCGGAATCATCGGGATCCTTGCAGCCGTCCGATACCCGGAGCTCTTTGCAAAGCTGGTGCTCTGCGGCGCAAATGCTTTTCCCCATGGGTTAAAATGGTACTGGCTTAAATTATTTGCGGTTATGGAAGCCTTAACTCATGACCCAAAGCTTCTGATGATGCTGAAAGAACCCAGGATCACAGGAAAAGAGCTGGAGACTATCTGCGTTCCGGTACTCTTGCTGGCAGGAGAAAAAGATATGGTCAATGAGTCCCATACCAATTATCTGGCATCAAAGATAAAAGGAAGCTGTCTCCGGATCCTGCCGGGAGAAGACCATGGCAGCTATATTATTCATAGCAGGAAGCTTTATTATTTCATGAAGAAGTTTCTTGAAAAACCTCTTCATGAAGAAAAAAATGTTTAAAATAAGGGTGTAAAGAAAAAACACTTGACACCTTGTGAAAAGTATTGTATGATATCCCAGGTGATGATATGGAAAAGATTGCAAGACAAGGCTTACTATATGATTTCTACGGCGCTCTTTTAACGGAGCATCAAAGACATATTTATGAAGATGTGGTTTTTTATGACCTTTCTTTAAGTGAGATTGCACAAGAACAGGGAATCAGCCGTCAGGGTGTTCATGACCTCATCAAACGGTGTGATAGAATCCTGGAAGGTTATGAAGAAAAGCTTCATCTGGTAAAAAAGTTTGAACAGACAAAAAAGCTGGCCAGAGAGATTCAGAGTTTGACAAAAGAGTTTGCCGGCAAGTCGGACATGAACCTGATCCGCCGCATCGAGGAGATATCGGGCGAAATCATCGAGCTGGAAGCTCATTAGGAGGGCGTTAGATGGCTTTTGAGAGCTTATCCGATAAATTACAGAATGTATTTAAGAGCTTACGTGGCAAAGGACGCTTGTCTGAAGCCGATGTTAAGGCTGCCCTTAAAGAAGTAAAGATGGCTTTACTGGAAGCCGATGTAAGCTTTAAGGTTGTGAAACAGTTTATAAGTGCTGTACAGGAACGGGCCATCGGACAGGATGTCCAGAACAGCCTGACTCCCGGACAGATGGTAATAAAGATTGTAAATGAAGAGCTGGTCACGCTGATGGGTTCTGAGACTACTGAGATTCAGTTAAAGCCCGCCTCTGATATGACCATTATTTTGATGGCAGGCCTTCAAGGTGCCGGTAAAACCACCACCACTGCCAAGATTGCCGGAAAACTAAAGGCAAAGGGCAGAAAGCCTCTTCTCGTTGCATGTGACGTTTACCGTCCGGCTGCCATCAAGCAGCTGCAGATTAACGGCGAAAAGCAGGGGGTTCCCGTGTTCTCCATGGGAGAAAACCATAAACCGGCAGATATTGCAAAGGCTGCTGTGGCTTATGCAGCAAAGAATGACCAGAATGTAGTTATTCTGGATACGGCAGGCCGTCTTCATATTGATGAAGACATGATGAACGAGCTGATTGAAATCAAAGGGACAGTAGAGGTTCATCAGACCATTTTGGTTGTAGATGCCATGACAGGACAGGATGCGGTCAATGTAGCAGGAATGTTCAATGACAAGATTGGCGTTGACGGGGTTATTATTACCAAACTGGATGGCGATACCAGAGGTGGAGCGGCACTTTCCATCCGTGCAGTGACCGGTAAGCCGGTTCTCTACGTGGGTATGGGGGAAAAGCTTTCCGATTTAGAGCAGTTTTATCCGGACCGTATGGCTTCCAGGATTCTTGGTATGGGAGACATCCTTTCCCTGATTGAAAAGGCAGAACTTCAGGTTGACGAAGAGAAAGCAAAGGAATTATCCCAAAAGTTTCGCAAGGCGGAGTTTGATTACAATGACTTTCTAGAGCAGATGAACCAGATTAAGAAAATGGGCGGCATGGCAAGTATTCTTGGTATGATGCCAGGCATGGGTCAGATGAAGGACATGGATTTTGATGAAAAAGCCATGGACCGGGTGGAAGCTATCATTCTTTCCATGACCAGCAAAGAACGGTTGAGCCCTGAGCTTATGAAGAATGTTTCCAGAAAGCAGCGTGTCGCTAAAGGTGCCGGCGTTGACATTGGCGAGGTGAACCGCATTGTAAAACAGTTTGACCAGATGAAAAAGATGATGAAACAGCTTCCTGGCATGATGGGCGGCGGAAAACGTCACGGCGGACTGTTGGGCAAACTAAAATTACCGTTTTAGATTATTTGAGTTAGCAAGGCAGTTTTCTGCATTCGCTATAAATTAGTTTAAGAATTTAAGATTTAAGGAGGTGAATTACACAATGGCAGTAAAAATGAGATTAAAAAGAATGGGTCAGAAAAAGGCTCCTTTCTATAGAATTGTAGTTGCAGATTCCAGATCTCCAAGAGATGGCAGATTCATCGAAGAGGTTGG
>JAEWRS010000564.1 GCA_023398855.1 Bacillota bacterium | reverse complement strand
GCTCATTCTGCTCCCCGCACTCTTCTGCATTCCATCCGCCATGGTGTTCATGCCATACAGGAACATTCCCAGTCCCCCTAAAAAACCAAACAGACTCGATATGTCATTTATAGACATGTGTTACCTCCTTATAAACACTGATTATGGTTTTATTACGGCACTTTCTTCCCTTTCCCAAAAGCGCACCATTTTAAATATAGCATAGGCATAAATGTCTTTTCAATGTTTTTTAAAAAATATGTAAATTTTTGGTGAAATCGATGTAAAACCACTGCCCCATTCCGTGGCAAAAGCCGCCCTGCTGACCGGAAACCAGCGGGCGGCTTTTGCCGCGGAGAAATTTACAGTATTTTTTCATATAGCTTAAAGCAATGAAGTCCATAATTTCCAAGACCCAGATCCACAGTGTGCACATACTTAAAACCGCATTTTTCATACAGCCTCACAGCAGGCAGGTTCTCTTCATTAACATCAAGGCGGATGGCTTTTGCGTGTTCTCTCATGCCATGCTGAACCGCAAAGTTCATTAATGCCATGCCAATTCCATTTTTAAGATGCCCAGGATGAACAGCGAAAGTATAAATCACAAATATATCAGAGTAGTCAGCCTGTATTCCCCATTGAGCCTTATGATATGCAGGTTCGGGCTCATGGCTTAATATCATTGAACCCACGATTTTTCCTTCAGCTTTTGCCACATATAGATTGTCATTTGCAATACCGTTAACTGCATTTTCACGTGTAGGATATATGCCTTTTATCCAACCGGGATAGTTAATGCTGTTCTCCAGAAAGTCATTCAGATCGTCATAGAGCAGCTCAAGCTGATCAATATGGTGTTTTGTTCCCTTTTCAATAAGAATGTTCATATGTAACCTTTAACCTTTCAGATTTTTACGACTGGTATGAATGCAGGCATTGTCCAGGGACTCATTGACTTTATACATTTTCAATTTGGAATCATATAATCCGGTTTCCTTAACCTTTTGGTAAAAGACAATTTTTCTTCCCTGGATACGGGCAGTTTCATATACCGGACAAATCCTTCCAGGAACAAAGGAAGGGCAGTGACCTGCAGAGTTTCAGGAATGATATGGTTCCCAGCCAATTCATAGCTGTCAACTGATGAATAAAATAAGTAGGAATCCCTCTGTAATGCTCCTTGTAATCATTGCACTCATTCCATACCCACAGCTTGATTTTAGCTTCTTCCTCATAGATTGTAAAGGCTTTAACCAGACCTTTGATAAAATCATACAGCTCAAAGGTTTCCGGCATGGAGGAGCCTAAGAGACCCGGCAGTCCATTTAATACTGGTTATAATCTTCTATAATAGATCTTCCTATTTAATCAAACATAGTCTTATTATCCTTTCACCGCACCTGCAACCAGGCTATCCTGGATCTGATTGCTCAGCATAAAATAAATAACAATGGTAGGCAGGGTGGCAATGACCATGCCCGCTCCGATTAAGCCCCAATCAGTGGAATACTGGCCTGCAAAGGACATGATGCCAACGGGCAGTGTCCTGTACCTGTCACTGTCCACAAAGGTATTGGCCAGCATCAGCTCATTCCAGGTCCCCAAAAAGGTGAAAATAGAGGCAGTGGCAAGAGCAGGCTTTACAATGGGAAGTATAATGGCTGCAAAACACCGGAAAATCCCGCAGCCGTCAATGCAGGCAGCTTCCTCGATCTCCATTGGTATACTTTTGTAAAACCCGATTAATATCATGATACTCATGGGAAGAGCCCCTGCAATATAGGGAATCAGAAGCCCTAAATAACCGCCTTTTAAGCCGGCTTTGTCAAGAACCTGAAACAGCGGCAGCAGGGCAGCCTGAGCCGGAATCATGATTCCCAACGCGAAAACTCCGAATGCCAGGGATTTAAGCTTCCATTTCATCCTGGCTATGGCATAAGCAGCCATGGCAGACAAAAGCCCTGCAACCACAACGGTTGCCATGGAATAGAATACGGAATTTAAAAAATACCGGACCAGATTTGTCTGGGTAAACGCATTTCCATAGTTTTCCCACCTCCAGACCATGGGAAGCCCGATGGGGTTTTCTCCGAAAATCTCACCATTGCTTTTTAAGGAAAAGGTAAAAAGCCAGTATAAGGGAAAAAGCTGAGTCAGTGCAATGAAGCACAGCAGCAAAAACTTTATTTTTTTTCTAATCTTCATAGGACCGCTCCTCCTCTATATGGCAGATGCCTGTTCTTCCGCTTTTTGAAACAGCCTGCTCACAATAAAGGTAAACAGCAGACATTCCACTACAATAAAAAATGCCTGTGCGCTTCCATACCCATATAAGCCTCTGCGGAATAAGTTGTTGTACATCAGGGTTGCAGGCACTTCACTGGCGTGATTGGGTCCGCCTCCTGTCATGACATAGATGAGATCAAAGGCCCTCAAAGAACCGGTAATGGAAAATATGACACAGGTCTTAATTACCGTGGCAAGGAGAGGCAGGGTTATCTTCGTATTCACCTGCCACTTACTGGCACCATCGATTTGAGCTGCTTCATAATAATCCCGGGAAATGGATTTAATACCCGCATAAAAAATCAGCATGTGATAGCCGATATACTGCCACACAGCAGGAATTAAGGTGGAGAGAAATGCTGTTTTAGGATTGGAAAGCCACGAATAATTGAAATCAGAGGCTCCCAATGCCCGGATCAGATGATTGAGGAGTCCATATTCGCTGTTAAACATCTTCATCCACAGCTGACCGATTACCATGCTGGATATGACCACGGGTAAAAAGTAAACAGTGCGGAAGAACTTTTCTCCCTTTACTCCCCTTGCAAGAACCATTGCCAGGAAAAGAGAAATGGGCAGCTGTATGACTAAGGAGGCACTTACTAAAAGATAGGAATTTAAAACGGCCTTAACAAAGTGGCGGTCTTCTGCAAACAGCCTGATATAATTCCCCAGCCCCATAAACTCCATTTTCCCCATGCCATCATACTGGAACAGGCTGTAGGCTCCAGAAATAAAAAGGGGTATGATACTAAAGCTGATAAACAGAATGAGCGCAGGCAGAACAAAGCAGGCCACAAAGCTCTTTTTTCCCAACATATTATTCATAATCAATCTCCTTTGGGCAAAAAACGGGTATCGCCTGTCTTTGTAAGCGATACCCACTTGCTCCTACTTACTTATTAATCGCTGCTTCATGTTCCTTTATAAATTCACCGGTATCTGCTCCCGGTGCGAATAAGGTCTGCACCTGTTCATTATGGATGGTGGCAGGCTCCGCATCAAGAGAAGTGTCCCATGCAAGAACAGAGGTCTTACCCTGAGAAAGAAGGTCTTTGATCTGTACAAAGAGAGGATTTAAGCCATTTTCATCCACCTCTGTTTTCCAGCCGCTGAAGCCACTGCCTGACTGGTACGCAGCCTCTCCCATCTTCTGGTTTATATAGATTGCAAACTTTGCAGCCTCATCCGGGTTCTTGGTGTTCTTATTCACCCACATGGATTCTACGAATCCGCCGCAATAATCGGTTTCATTTCCTTTGCCGGAAATCATGGGAATTTTCATTGCTACCACATCCTCCGGATTAATGGTAATGGCTTTATCCGTATAAATGCCGTTTGCAAACCAGCTTCCCATCAGCCTCATGGCTGCCTTTCCGGTGCCAAACGCTGCATTGGCATCATCATTGCTCTGTTCCAGAGGATTGGCTCCGAATGCTCCCTTCTTGTATAATTCCTGCACCTTATCAGCAGCTTCAGCATAGCCCTCTCCCTCAAAGGGAGCCTGGCCGGAGAGCATCTGGTTGATTCCTTCTGCCCCTACGGTCCTTAATGCCAGTGCCTGATATATGAAGGCAGCATTCCAGCCATCCTTTGCACCGGAGGCCAGAGGAGTGACTCCTCCAAGGGCTTTTATTTTTTCAACTGCAGATACCAGCTTGTCGTATGTATCGGGAAGCTCTGCTCCCGCCTGGTCAAATATGGCCTTATTGCAGTATAAGGTCATGTACCAGGAAAAGGAGGGAAGAGAATAAGTCTTTCCATTGTATTCAAAAGCAGCCGTTGATCCCTCCAGCAATTTCCCCTTAATCTCATCTGTGATATAAGGATCCAGGGGAAGAAGCTTATCCGCATTGATCATCTTTCTTGCGGTGCCTGCCCCCCAGTAATAGAATACGTCGATTCCTTTCGCATCTCCTGCAAACTCTGCGGAAATTTTAGTCTTGTAGGCTTCCGTATCCAGAGTCTGGGTGTTGATTTCTACGTTGGGGTTTTCCACTAAGTAAGCTGCAACCGCTTCGTCATATTTTTTCTTCAATTCATTGGTATCATTGGACCACTGATGCCAGACATTTAAAACCACCTTTCCATCTCCTGAACTGCCTGTGGATGCGGGAGCGGCAGTGCCTTTGCCCGTACAGCCGCTTATTCCTGCTGCCAGAGTTACGGTGAGTGCAACGGCCGTAACTCTTTTTAATAACCTTTTCTTCATCTCAATCTCCTCCTGGGTTTGCTTTGATTCCTGATGATATCAGTATACCGAAACTCCCTTTGGTGCTCAATTTAATATTTTGACTCAAAAGGTCAGAAATTTTACTACTTTTGCTTAAACTCCTTAATAGTTACTCCCACATGCTTTTTAAAACAGATACTGAAATAATGGGAATCCCGGAACCCTACCTTTTCCGCTATCTCATACACCTTTAAATCCGTGGTATTCAAGAGTCGGATGCTCTCTCCGATTCTTTTTTTCGAAACATATTCAATCAGGTTCTGCCCTACCTCTTTTTTAAATACCCTGCTTAAATAGCTCTCATTGGAATAGACCTCCAAGGCAACGGTTTTAAGAGAAAGAGCGGGGTCAAAGATGTTTCTATCAATATATTCCAGAGCCTCCTTGACCACCTTATTTCCCTGCTTTAACCTCTTGCTGATATGGTAATCAAGAATCCTGCGGACGGATTCCTCCAGAAACGGACGGCATTCCTCCACTGTCTGTATGGACCGGATGGATTCATACAAATACTCTTCCCCCATGAGCTGCTCCAGACTGACACCATACTTATTAAGGGTGCCTCCTGCCTTTGACATAAGATCCATGACTGCCAGCCTTAAATACTCTACTTCCGTTACCTTTGAATTCCTGACTCCATTGACATAATCCTCAATTGCGGCGGACACCCTGTCTGCAATTCCATTGGTCAGGGAAAAAAGGAAATCCTCCCAGTTAAACACCAGCTTATCCGGATTTTTTTCCATGATGCACTTGTATTCCCCGTAAGTAATGATCCTGTCAATCCCTAACAGCACCGAAGCGCTGAGCGCATGCTCTGATTCGGCAAAGGTCTCCCCAATTCCTTCATACCCCTGATGGCCAAGGCTGATGCCAATGGTGGCATTCATTTGATTATCCTGCATCAGTTTATGTATTTTTCCGGCAATTTCTCTGCTGCTGTTCAAGCTTTCTCCCGTACAAAACAGAATAATATTTTTCATATAATGAAGAAAAAATATGGTCCCGTTAAAGGGATTTCTGCCAAGGAGATCCATTGCCTTCTTATGAAGCCCGGCTTCCCCCTGCTCTCCTTCCTTTATGTGAATATTAAGGCAGCAGCAGCCTTCCAGCAAAGCCTCACAGCCATAGGCCGGAAGCTTAACCGCTGCTTCTTCTTTGCTGGTCCGTTTTTCCACCAGCCGTTGAAAGAAGCTCTCCATTAATATATCCTGGTTGGCTGAGACGCTCTGTTTTAACAGCTCCACCTCTTGTTTGCGTTCTTTCTCCTTTATGATCTTGTCCCTTGTCTTAAGAATGATTTCTTTCAGCTCGTTGATATCAATAGGCTTAAGAAGAAAATCCTCCACCCCCAGCTTCACTGCCTTTCTTGCATATTCAAATTCCCGGTATCCTGTGATCATAATTACATGTATGCTCTCATCCAGCTCCGATATATGTTTTGTCAGCTCCAGTCCATCCATATGAGGCATACTGATATCAGTTAAAACCAGCTCCGGCTTTCTGTATTTCATAAAATCCAGAGCTTCAATTCCTGAGGCAGCCTCCCCAATGATGGTAAAGCCATAATCTTCCCAGGGAAATCCTCTTTTGATCAGGAACCTTTCCAGTTTTTCATCATCAACAATTAATACTTTGATCTCCATACTCCATCCCCTTTGCCTCCATACGCTTTACCCGTACCGCTATTTCCGTTCCATTACCCAGTTCACTGTGAATGAGAACCGGATGCTTGATTCCATGATAAAGAGAAATCCTCTGTATCAGATTATAAATGCCGAATCCCGACTTACCTGTCACTGTCCGGCCTTCCATAATTTCCTCGATCTTTTCTTCGCTCATGCCAACCCCGTCATCAGATACCAGAAAAATAATTTCATCCTCATCAGAAAAAACCTTTATAGATATAGTCCCTTTCCCCTCTCTCGGCTTTATTCCATGGTGCACGGCATTCTCTACCAAAGGCTGTAACAGCAGTTTTAATATCCTCCATTCCTTTACCTTTTCTTCCACATCTATCTCTGCCTTTATTTCATTGTCATACCGGATATTCAAAATGGTCAGATAGCTTTGTATGCAACTGACCTCATCCTTTACCGCAATAAAATCCAGTCCGCTGTTTAAGCTGTTTCTGTAAAAGCTACCCAAGGCCTGGGTCATTTTAAAGCAATTATCATAATCCCCCATGAGCGCAAGCGCGGAAACCGCATCAAGTGTGTTGTAAAGGAAATGGGGATTAATCTGGGCCTGAAGCAGCTCAAGCTCCACCTTTGCAATAATCTGTTCTTCCTCCTTTACCCTTAGAATCAATTTTTTAATTGATCTTGCCATGTGGTTAAATACACGCTTTAAGTTACTTATCTCATTCTTCTGTTCATCCACTTCCATTTCATCAAACTGTCCCTTTTCCACCAGCATCATATGCTTTTCCACTTTTAATAATGGCCGGAAGATAAAACGGGTGAGCATGACAGAGCACACAAATACAAAAATCAAATTAAGACACGTGATCAACAGGATAACCGTAGAATAATAAGGTGCCATGGCTGTAATATTATCCATCTGAAAGGATCCGGCGAGCTTCCAGTTTTCTATACCAATGTCCTGGGTAATCACCAGCCGGTTTTCATCACCTTGCTGTTTTGGGCTTTCAGGTGCCACAATGTATTCATTCTCATCTCCCAGGATATAAAATTGACTGTCACTGGAATTACTGACCTCATTAAAGTAATTGCGTATGGTTTCCTCATTGACCGTAACCAGCAGGATTGCCAACGGTTTATATGTATTCTCATCCCGGATTTCCCGGATATAAGTAATGTAGGGGGTATCCCCGTAAAATTCTATGACTCCCTCGCTGCCCTTCATAAAGAAACCATTTCCATTATACCCGCCAAGGTTTTTATACCACTGAGACTCAAGAGCCTTTTCTCCATGAATGCTTTTGGGTGTCTTTTTATAGGAGCTGTAAACATTGTGATAGGAATCCATAATCAGGACGCTGGAAATATATTCCCCGGACAGGATCATGTTGACCAGGCTCAGCTTTATGGTCCTCTGAATGGATGGATCAATGGCCCGGTTGTCCACATTTCTTAAAGCCTCCTGAACGTTTTTATCAAAATAAATCAAATTGGAAAACTGAGTTACATTCCCAAAGATCAGAGAGAGATTTCCTTTCAGGGCACTGACTGTCTGAGTCCCTGCATTAAGAATTTCTTTTTTTGTATAGGAGCTGTTTATCACTGATATGACTGAAAAGGTAATTACAATGGATAATAAAACAACTGTCACATACATAATCAGGATTTTTGTTTTAATCCTCATATTTTTCCATGTCTCCATCAAACCAGCCATAGCCCATGCCCCCCTATTATATTGATTTTTATTCTTATTCTAGCGATTTTATCAGGGAATGTCAAAAGATTATTCCATTGCTTTTCTACCCGATATTGATTATAATGGACTTAATTTTGAAAGGAGAAGTTCATGCTGCCAGATTACCATTTCCACACAGATTTTTCAGGAGACTCTCAGACTCCCATGCGTGCTCAGCTAAAACAGGCTTTAAGCCTTGGAATGACCTCCCTGTGTGTAACGGACCACCATGATTATGACGTGGATTCTGTCATAGATTTCACCCTTCAGACGGATCAGTATGTGAAAGCAATGTCCGCCTTAAGGGACGAATACAAGGGCCGGATCGATCTTCGCATAGGGATTGAACTGGGACTTCAAACTCATTTAGCAGATTATTACAGGGAATTGCTGTCAGGCTATGCTTTTGATTTTGTCATCGGCTCCACCCATTTTATTAATAGAAAAGATCCTGCTTATCCGGAATTTTTTGAGGGAAGAGAGGAACGGGAGGCATACCTTCAGTATTTCCAGGCCACACTGGATAATGTGAAGCAAATAGACGATTATGATGTGGCAGGCCACATTGACTATATTGTCCGTTATGGGCCCAATAAGGCCCTTTATTACAGCTATGATGCCTACCATGATATTCTTGACTGCATTTTAAAGGCCATTATAGAACGGGGTAAGGGAATTGAATGCAACACAGCCGGATTACGAAAAGGACTGGGACAGCCAAATCCCTGTGACAAGATATTAATGAGGTATAAGGAATTAGGCGGGGAGATCATAACCATTGGTTCCGATGCCCACATACCGGAAGATTTAGGCGCTGACTTTCATACAGCCAGAGAACTTTTAAAGCAATGCGGGTTTCACTATTATACGGAATTCCGTGAACGGAATCCGGAATTCAAGCCCTTATAAACGAAGGAATGATACATTACACGGAATTGGAGAATTGCAATGAATGTATTTGATATTATCGGCCCTGTCATGATCGGGCCTTCCAGCTCCCATACGGCGGGCGCCGCCCGTATCGGCAAAACAGCCACCTTGCTTCTGGGTGCTCCTGTGGCAAAGGCAGATATCCTGTTTCACGGTTCCTTTGCTAAAACATATAAAGGACACGGCACAGACAAAGCCATCATAGGGGGAATTTTAAAACTGGACCCCTGGGACCCCGGAATCCGTACAAGCCTTGAAACGGCGGATAAGCTGGGGATTTCCATCACAATCCACACAGGCACCATTGAAAATGCCCATCCAAATACAGCCCTTGTTACACTAACATCAGAGGCGGGCGACAGTATCTCCGTCCAGGGAGCATCTGTTGGAGGGGGAAACATCATCATTACCAAGGTGAATGATATGGAAGTATATTTTACCGGGCAGAATACGACTTTGATCGTTATGCATCAGGATGTTCCAGGTATCATTGCCCACGTCACAAACCTGGTGGCCGTAGGCAATGCCAATATCTGCAATTTCCGCTTAAACAGACAGGAAAAACGTGGGCTGGCCATCATGACCATTGAGATGGATTCTGACTTTGATCAGTCACTGGTCTCCCAGATCCAAACCATCCCTCATGTATATAACACCATTATGTTAAAATTAAACTGACACCATATCTCTTTCCTATGCAAAGAGAATATGGTGACAGCGGCATACGCAACAGGAGGAACCTATGCAATTAAAATATCATTCTGTGGAAGAACTTGTGTCAGCCGCTTCCGCTTCCAACAAGAAAATATCGGAAATCGTTATAGCACAACAGGCCGAAGACATGGAAACCACCGAAGAATCCTTATATTCCACCATGGAAAGCAGCTTTGAAGTCATGAAACAATCAGTCTTAGACGGCATGGACGAAACCCTCCGCTCTTCCAGCGGGCTTTCCGGAGGAGCTGCCGCTAAATTAAAAAAAGCCGTGGATGAGGGAAAGAACCATTATGGCCATCTGTTGGGCAATGCCATTAGCATGGCTCTGGCCGTAACGGAATATAATTCCTGCATGGGTCAGATCGTTGCGGCTCCTACGGCAGGTTCCTGCGGAGTCATTCCCGCTGCTCTCATTTCCGTGATGGAGGAATTTGATCTTCCAAAACACGATATCATCATGTCTTTGTTCACAGCATCGGCCATTGGCATGGTCATCGCCAAATGCGCCAGCATCGCCGGTGCGGAAGGCGGATGCCAGGCAGAGGTAGGCTCTGCTTCTGCAATGGCTGCTGCTGCTCTTACAGAAATTTTTGGAGGCACACCCCAAATGGTCTCTGACAGCTGTGCCATTGCCTTAAAGAACACGATGGGACTGGTGTGTGATCCGGTAGCAGGCCTGGTGGAAATTCCCTGCATCAAACGTAATGCCATGGGGGTTGCCAATGCGTTTACCGCCTCAGAGCTTGCCTGCGCAGGTATCACAAGTGCCATCCCAGCAGATGAGGTGATCCTGGCTATGAAGCAGGTAGGACATCTCATGTCCTCCTCTTTAAAAGAAACCTCAGAAGGCGGTCTTGCCGCTACTCCTACCGGATGCCGGCTTCGCAAACAGGTCTTTGGCCCTGACTCCCTATCATCCTAACGGCATCCTTCGCTATTCTTATAAAGCAAGGTTTAACGATACAAAATAATAAGTAACATAAAAAAATCAGGACCATTCCGGATTTCCCGGCATGTCTCCTGATTTTTTTCTATTATTGTTTCAATCTATTCTTGTAAAAATCTATAACCTTTTTCATTGCCTCCTGACCAGGTGCTCCAATGGTCATTCTTTTTTCCACACAAGTTTTCAGGCTGATGGCTTCATATATATCTTCCTCAAACACAGGGCTGATGGCCTGAAATTCTTCCAGGCTCATGTCATCCAGTGCAATCCCCTTTTCAATGCAAAAGAGCACCAGCTGTCCGACAATTCCATGGGCATCCCGGAAGGCCACCCCGTGATTTACCAAATAATCAGCGGCATCCGTTGCATTGGTAAAGCCATTTTTTGCACTGGCCTCCATCACATCCTTTCGGAATGTCATGGTAGAAATCATCCCCGTAAACAAAGCAAGACACCCCTTAACCGTATCAATGGCATCAAAGGTCAGTTCCTTATCCTCCTGCATGTCCTTATTATAGGCCAGGGGAATTCCCTTCATTGTTGTCAGAATGGAAACCAGGGCTCCATAGACCCTGCCAGCCTTACCTCTGATCAGTTCCGCAATGTCCGGATTCTTTTTCTGTGGCATGATGCTGCTTCCGGTGCTGTAGGAATCATCGATTTCCACAAAGCGGTATTCATTGGTATTCCAGATGATAATTTCTTCACAAAATCTGCTTAAATGCATAGCAATGGTTGACAAGGCACTCAGAAGTTCAATTAAATAATCTCTGTCAGCCACGGAATCCATGCTGTTAAGGGTTGGACCATCAAAGCCTAACAGCTCTGCTGTATATTCTCTGTCAAGGGGATAGGTGGTTCCAGCCAGAGCGCCGGACCCAAGCGGACAGTAATTCATCCTTTTCCCGATATCTGAAAGACGGGAACGATCCCTGTCAAACATTTCATAATAAGCGCCGATGTGGTGAGCCAGAGTAATTGGCTGGGCCTTCTGCAAATGGGTGAATCCAGGCATATAGGTGTCCAGATTCTCTTCCATGAGGGTTAAAAGCTCCTTAAGAAGTTCTTTCACCAGAGAAGAAAGCTCATCAATCTCATCTCGGGTATACAGCTTCATGTCCAAAGCCACCTGGTCATTGCGGCTGCGTCCCGTGTGAAGACGTTTTCCGGCCTCTCCAATCCGCTCAGTTAATACTGCCTCCACAAAAGAATGAATATCTTCATGTTCCGCAGTAATCACCAAATCTCCATTTTCTAAATCCTTCCGGATCTCCATAAGACCGTTTACAATCGTATCCCTGTCTTCAGCCGTAAGAATTCCCTGTTTTGCCAGCATCTTCACATGGGCGATGCTGCCCTCAATATCCTGATGATAGAATTTCTGGTCAAATGATATGGATGCATTAAAATTGTGAACCAGCTGATTGGTTTCTTTTGTGAAGCGTCCGCCCCATAGTTTCATAATTAAAATCTCCTCTTTCCTATATTATTGTGAAGACCTCCAATGTCAGAATCTCTGACCTTGATACTCTTCACAATGCCTGATGCCCGGGAACTCTCTGCCTGGATGTCTAATTTTCAGAATGTACCCGCATGGGCCTGCGCCTTTTTCTTTTTAGAGCGGATATACCTGCAAGTACCGCCAGAACAGCCACACTCCCTGCTGTTATAATACCGCCTGTTTTCAATCCCTGGGGCATATATTCCAAAGAAATTTCATGGGTACCCGCAGTCATATGCACACTTAAAAACGTATCGAATATTTTATAAGGCTCTACTGCTTTTCCATCAACCTTTACTGCCCAGCCTTTATCATAAGGGATACTCAAAAAGAGCAGCCCTGCTTTTTCGGCTTCCACGGTCCCTTGTATCTGGGTATCCGTCCACTTTGTGAGCTTCATGGAATTCTTGTTCAGAATGTTATATACAGATTCCAGCCCTTCCGGCAGAAAACGGTAGGCAGACGCAACCAGGTCATGATCATTATCATCATTTTTTAACGTTACTTTTTCCCCGGCTTTTAAATAGCCTAATTCCAGTAAATATCCCCGGCTTATATTATCAAAGCTTTTGGTCCGCTCTGCTAATTGGGCATTAACCTTTTCCACCTTCTTATTGCTGACATATACGTAATAATCTCCATCCGCCTCCGGAGTAAATGTAAAACTGGTTCCTGATATTTCACTTGGTACTTCAGAAAGCACTGGACTGCCACCCAATACCACGGATAAATCATTCTGAACCTCTGCCGGGTTTGATTGATCCAGCTGCCAGTTGTTCTCAAGGTCATAAGGAACCATAAAGCCCAGAGATAAGGCATAGGAGTTCTCCTTCAGATACATTTCATCCTTTGAGGAAACCGGTACGGATACCCCGTCAGCCTCTGTTTCTTCAGAATACAGAGCGTATTTCACAGCAAAAAGAGCATCCACCAAAGGCGTGCTTCCTGTAATGCTATACGCATTGGTAGAACTTTCGCATCCTATCTTTTTAAAGAATGCCGTTAAATCGGCATTCGCTGTGGACGAAAACAGAGAAACCGTAGGAAAATTAAGCCAGGCTCCGTCATTCTTAGTCTTACGTGTGATCTTTTCAATCCGGTAAAAGGAGGTGTTGGGTCTCAGGCTTTCTGTCAGCTCTGAGGACGCCTCATTATCCTTAACATAGTTGACCCGGCTGGTGGTTGTCACACTGGTAACCGTAGTATTCACCGCAGCTTCCAGGGAAACTACACCAAGGGCCAGCAGCACCAGCATATTCCTGCTGACTCCCTTCTGATAAAGGCCCACAAGCCCCGCATATATAGAAAGAAACAAAATAGCCACATAAAAAACAGAAAAATGATAAGCGTCATCTGTTATAAGCTTCTGAGCCAGAAGAACAAATATCACAGAAGCAAAAAAGGCCATCACAACATGCTTCCAGGGAATCTCATGTAAGTGAGTATATGCTTCATAACACACCATCAGCATGAGAAAAACATAAATAAAGGATTGCCTGCATGGCAGGCTGTTTGGATAATGAAACCCATGCCAGATAAAATTCAGTACATTAACAGAAAAGCTGGCAAAGAAAAACAGCAGCATGGAGCACATTACGATTTTTTTCCTTTGCCTGATCTGCCTGCATCCCAGGTAGAGTAAAAAAAACATGAGAACAGCTACACCACAATAGATATTAGGCCAGTGATCCAGTCCGATTTCCGGCTCCACCGCAGGAAGGTGCCTGGCTATCATATCAAATATGGAAAAATAGGAGCTGATGGTCTGAGGAAAATTAAAATCTCCCGAAGCAGTGGACTGCAGGGCATAAATTTCCGGAAGCAGAACTACTGCTGAAAGGCCTCCTGCCAACAAGGAATACAAGGCAAAGAGCCCCGTATTGATCAAAAGATCCTTAAAGGATTTCCAGCCTTCTATAATAAGAAGAGCAGCAAAATAAAATACCATGAAAATACATATCATAATGGATATGTAATAATTTGACAAAATTGATAACCCCAGTGTTATGCAATACAGGAAACACTTTTTTTCCTTTATGAGCCGCTCAAGCCCCAGCATAATGAGAGGAAAAAGAAGGATACAATCCAACCACATAATATTCCAGCTGTAAGCCGCCATATATCCGGACAAAGCATAAAAGATACCAAAAAAAGCAATACCAAAATCCCTGGTATGGTTATGTCTGCGCAAATACCAGGAAAAGGAAAGACCGCTTAACCCGATCTTCAAGACAATCATATACGTCATAAACTCAATGACATAATTTTTCGGGCATAGAATCAGCAGCCAGTTTAAAGGGCTTGCCAGATAATAAGCATAAAGGGCCGCAAAATTTACCCCCATCCCCACATCCCAGCTGTACAGAAGGCTTCCCCCGTGGGTCAGTTTATAACGGAACTCAGAAAAAAACGGAGCATACTGATGATACATATCGGTCCGCAGAAAGCTTTCCTCGCCAAAGGGGAAAATTCCCCGTTGGGCAAATATGATGACCATAATCACGATTGGCACAAAAAATGCCGCCAAAAGTCCGTCAGAAGACCTGACCAGACCAGAGACGTTTTCTCCAGTCCTCTCCCACGCTCTGTTGCCTTGTTCCTGTTCTATCTCTAATTCATCTTCATAAGCTTCCTGATCCGGTTCTTCACCAGATTCCACAAGACTCTGTTCATGTACCGATTCCATCAAAGGCTCCAAACTCCCGCCGGAATCCATACTGTCATCGTACAGCTCCTCCATCCCGTCAACAGGAATGTCAAGACGGATTCTGGGTGCTGAAGCCAGATCAAATTCCTGTTTAGCTCTTTCCTTCCTGAGACCAAAAATCTCTCTTTCCTTTTTGTTTTCTCCCCCAAAGTCCATTTCCCCTGTTGTATTTTCCTTTTCACCTGATGTCATTCGCAGCATATCCTCTAATTCTTTCGATATCTTTTCAATCTCGTCATCATGTTCCATTTCATTTACCTCTCTTTACAGGGGTTCTTCCTTTCTCTTACTGAATATAAAAGCCTTACTGAACACATAATTGGCTATCACCACTACCACTGATACCAATATTTTGCTTACATATTCATTCATATCGAGCCAGGAAACCATTATCACCATTAGAACGATCTCCATGACACCTGACACTGCTCTGCATGCAGTAAACGAGACAATCTCTTTTTTGATAACCTTCAGATGCAGGTCATGGCTTTGAAATACAAAGATTTTATTCACTATAAAAGCAAACAGGACGGAAACCAGCCACGCAGCCGCTGTCGCAGCCCGGTAATCGATGCCTGTCCTTACCAAGAACCAATAGACAACCCAGTTTACCAGTGTCGTCAGAACTCCAAATATCAGATAGGAAACGACTTCCCGGCTCACGACCTTGTCCCAGATTTTTCTGATCATTAATTTCCTCTTTCCTGTCCAGCCATTTGGACATAAAGGTATGCCCGAAGGGTGTTTCCTCTTTCCTGTCCAGCCATTTGGACATAAAGGTATACCCGAAGGGTGTTTCCTCTTTCCTGTCCAGCCCTTTGGACATAAAGGTATGCCCGAAGGGTGTTTCCTCTTTCCTGTCCAAAATCACATTTCCTCTATTGTATTATAGGGAAAGGAAATTGTAAAGGGATTCTAAGGCTCTGCTGCCAGAAATTCCCTGGCTCCCTGAGAATAATAAACCTCCCCATCCTCTGTGATAAACACGCCGTACACCCCGTCTGTCCCATCCAAAAGCTCCATTCCCTTTTCAAGTCCAAGGGAAAAGCAGGTGGTTGACAATCCATCTCCCTCCACAGACAGCGTTGATAAAATAGTAACGGACACAAGCCCGTTTTCATATGGATAGCCATCCCTGGGATTTAAAAT
>JAEWRS010000498.1 GCA_023398855.1 Bacillota bacterium | reverse complement strand
GCATATCTGGGAGAATAAGGAGGCTTAAGGCATGGCAATACTGGAAGTAAACAACTTAGAAGTATATTATGGCGTCATTAAGGCGCTTAAAGATATTTCCTTTGAAGTAAAAGAAGGGGAGATCGTTGCATTAATCGGTGCTAACGGCGCAGGAAAGACTACGACTCTTCATACCATAACAGGTCTTTTAAAAGCAGCCTCTGGCAGAATACAGTTTGACGGCCATGATATTACAAAAATACGGGGCGACAAAATCGTTGGCATGGGAATGGCCCATGTTCCGGAAGGAAGACGGGTTTTTGCCGCTTTAACCGTTTATGAAAATTTAAAGCTGGGAGCTTACACAAGGCGGGATAAAGACGAAGTTGAAGAATCATTACAGATGATCTACAAGCGTTTTCCCAGACTCTTGGAGAGAAAGAACCAGCCTGCAGGAACATTAAGCGGAGGGGAGCAGCAGATGCTTGCTATGGGCCGGGCGCTGATGAGCCATCCAAAGGTAATCGTCCTGGATGAACCCTCAATGGGGCTTTCTCCGATTTATGTGAATGAGATTTTTGATATTATTCAGGAAATCAACAAATCAGGGACAACCGTTTTATTGGTGGAACAGAATGCCAAAAAGGCTTTGTCCATCGCAAACCGCGCATATGTTCTGGAAACAGGTGCCATTGTATTAAGCGGCAATGCCAAAGAGTTAATGAACAATGATTCCGTCAAGAAAGCATACCTAAGCGAATAGGTTAAAACCCCCATCCATTTCTCGTATTAAAAACCGGGCAATGGATGAGGTTTTTTTTATTTATTTTGATTTTCATAATCCAGAGTGGTATTTCGTTTGTGATACGGAAAAATGATCGTGGCGACTGTCCCATCACCTGGCTTACTCACATAAAGCAATCCATATTCACTGCCATACTGCATCTGGATTCTATCCTTGATATTTTTAATGCCAATCTGATTGAACTTGTTGCTTTTAACCTTAGAAGAATTGATTTCTTCCAGGACAGAATCTTCCATACCGGCTCCGTTATCTGAGATTTTCACATATAATTTATCACTTTCCTGATAGCTTTTGATCCGTATTCTATAATTCTTATCCATATCATCAAAGCCATGTATAATGGAGTTTTCTATCAGAGGCTGGATACAAAAAGGTATGATGATACAATCCAGTGTGTCTTGGGCAATCTGGTATTCAACTTCAAAGTAATCTCCGTAACGGTACTTCTGTATGCCGATATAGCGGTGCAGACTTTCTATTTCATCCTTTAGCAGGGCTGAGGTTGTATCCTGCTTTAAGTTGTATTTTAAAAGATTGGTAAGATCACTGGTCATTTCCGCAACATTGGTAATATTCTGCATAGTGGCCAGCCATCGGATGGAATCCAGGGTATTATATAAAAAATGCGGATTGATCTGGGACTGGAGGATCTTAAATTCAAGGGAGGATTTGCGTTTCTGCTCCTGAAGCTCATTAACAAAATAACTGTTCAGCTTGTCAAGCATCATATTAAAGGTAACCCCCAGATTCCCTACCTCATCCCTGGAATCCAATTGCACGCGGAGAGAAAAGTCGCCCCCCTTTATCTTATTGCAGGCATCGCTGAGGACCTTGATAGGCCGGGTGATCTTGCCTGTGAGCCAAAGACCATAAATAAGACTGGTAATACAGGAAATAGTGATGATAATGGCAGCATAGTAAGTTATTTTTTTTGTATTGCTGATTAAATGCTGGGTCTGGATGATCCGAATAATACTCCAGTCTGCAATCTTAATGGGATTAGATACAATGGTACTGTCCAGATTAAAAACCTTTCCCTCCAGACTATAGCTGGTCGAGGTATCTAACAGCTGATGATACTGTTTAAGAACCGGTTCATAGGAAGTGTAATAGGGGAAATTAAACAAAATCTCACCGTCAGAATTGATGACCAGCGTTTTTTCATCAGATAATATGGTACTGAGCATGAACATCTCCTGTATGTAATTGTAATTTAAATCCATGATCAGGAGTCCAAGGAATTGCTGTTCCCGGTTCACAAGGGGCCTGATAAAAGAAATGACCTTTTTATCGGCATAATCCCTGACCGGATTTTTAAAATGCGTGGTAAACCATTGTCCTTCCGCACTGATCGCCTGCTTGTTGTCCATGTACCCTCCATAATACTCTGACAGCAAATCCGTTTCTGTTCCGAAGTCAGTACTCAGTATGGAAGCATCGGGTTTCATCAGGGAGATGTGAGAAATAAAAGGCTGCATCTCCAGAATGTTATTGAGATTATCACTTATTTTATCGGCTGATTGGGGATTTACGCCGGATAAGTATTCCTGGATTTCTTCATTTTCATACAGGTAGGTTGAGGTTGCCTGGATCAGATTAATAATTAAATCAAATTGAGAGCGGATCTTGTTACTTGCAAGTAAGTTGTTCTGTATCTCGTTCTTTTTCAGTTCCCTGTAAAAAGTGTAGTTAACAAAGCTCAGCGACAAAACTAGGAAAAATGTCGATAGAACGAATACCCCTATAAATATTTTTGTTGATATTTTCTTAAAATGCATCACATGCCTCCGGGATTTATGGTATACTTATCACTAAATTAACTTATTGTACCATGTTTGTTCGTCTTTAGGGAAGCGGGAAAATAATATGAAACGGGTATTGATTGTGGATGATGAATTTTTAGTCCGGATGGGACTTAAGATGACCCTGGACTGGAAATCCTATGGGTATGAGATTGCGGCAGAGGCCAGCAGTGCAGAAGAAGCTCTGGAAATCATGGAGCGAGAACCGATTGACATTCTGATGACGGATATCAAAATGCAGGGAATGAACGGTCTGGATTTGATTGAGAAGGCAAAAACAAAATATTCGGATCTGCAGTCCGTTATTTTTACAAATCATGACGATTTTAATTTTGCAAGGCGGGCCATGGAAATGGGCGCGGAAAAGTATATTTTAAAGTCAGAGATCTCACCGGACAGCCTGTTATCATCTCTGGTCAATTTATCAGGCGGATCGGAAGCATCATCCCGCAAGGGACATTCTGTAAGGAAGATGGAAGAAAAATATTTGGATGAACACTTGCTAAAGCTGAATCTTTCCGGGGTACGGGAGACTGTTTCTGAGTACCCATATTCAGACCGTATGTTTTGTGAAGCATCTTATATGATCGTCATCGGTCACTGCAGTATTAATTCCCTGCCAGAGGGATCAGTCAGCATGCTGATTGAAACAGTTGTGAATCTGGTTTCCAAATTTTTCAGCCACAGCATTGTCCGGTATGTCATGTTAAAGGATCTTCTTTGCTTTGGCGTCATATTTCATGATGAACGAGATGAGTATCCAAAAGAGCTGATGGAGGACAGGGGAGCTGCCATCATTAAGAATACCGTACAGTATTTTAATGCGGACATCAGTCTTGGAATCAGCAGCTCCGGAACAAAAGAACGCTTTCCCCAGATGTTTCGTGAGGCAGAAAGTGCACGGCTGAAGGGGTTTTTTCATAACGGCAGCGTTTGGACTTATGACGAGCCCTTACATGCCTCCAGGAGAGAGTATATCCGGATCAGTGCACGGAAAGTAAAAGAGCTGATGGAAAAGGAGGACAAGGGTCCATTGGCAGAGTATATGAATACCATTTTCCGCAAGCTGAAAGAAGCCGGAGATTACCGCATGGTAACCGAGGCCTTTATTGATCTGCTTTCCATCTCCAAATCCCTGATTGAAAATTATGATACCAGGGATATTCCCGGGCTGAGCCCGGTAAAGTTTGAGTACCACAATCTTAATGCAATATCCCATATCAGTCATGTTCAGATGTATGTGATGGATGTGTACATGGCGATCTGGGACTTTTTACATAACAGAAAGAGCCCGTACAGTGGGCTGATCAGAGAGTGTATAGGCTTTATTGAGGAAAATTATTCTCAAAATATTACTTTGGACAATGCAGCGGCAGCGGTGAATATCAGCAGCAGCTACTTATCGTTTATTTTTAAGCAGGAAACCGGAATCAATTTCAGTGTGTATCTGACAAATTACCGGATTGAGATGTCAAAAAAGCTGATTCTTAAATCCAATCTGAAAATTTATGAAATTGCTGAACGGGTTGGGTTTGGAAGCCCATATTATTTCAGCAAAGTATTTAAAGAAATCGTGGGGATGACCTGCAAAGAGTTTAAAAACCGTGTATAGAATGAGAAGGGCCCTGTTATAAAAACAGGCGCCCTTGTTTCATGTACAGACAATCATAACAATTTTCAAATTTTCGTAAGATTCTTCTAAAAAAAATCAGAACTGTTTCCATGAGAGAGATTGTTAATTAAACCACAAAACAAATTGTCAATTATAGTATAATTATTCATTTCATTATAAGTAATATTCGTGTAATATTTACATATAAAAAAGAGGAGGTTTGGTAAACGTGAAAAAAAGTAATATAAAAAGATTGATATCTTTTGGTATGGCAGGCGTTATGACAATGGGAGCACTGATGGGGTGCAGCAGCTCCGGATCAAATACTGCCAAGGTATCGGCTACAACTCAGGGGACGGAAACGGCTCAGGAAACTTCAGCAAAAGGATCTGACACTCAAACCAAGACAGGAGAAGGGGACTTTGACTGGAAGAAGTACGCAGGCACCACGCTAAAGGTTAATATGGTACAGCACAGTGTGGCTGAGGCTATTGTAACCAAGATTCCTGAATTTGAGGAATTGACAGGTATCAAGGTAGAACACTCCATTACACCAGAGGCTAACTATTTTGACAAGGTATCCACTGCTCTTGCCAGCAGGACCGGTGAACCGGATTTATTCATGTCAGGTGCGTATCAGCTGTGGGATTATTCGGCGGCCGGATATGTATATGACTTAAATGAGTTTATAAAAGTGCCGGATAAGGTTGCTCCTGGATATGATTTTGCAGATTTATATCCCAGTGCGGTGTCTGCTCTTCAATGGGATGGGGTTCCGGGACATGCAGTAGGCTCTGGTGCTCAGTTGGGACTTCCGCTGGCAATAGAGATTTACAGTCTTGCATACAACAAAAGAGCCTTTCAGGAGGCCGGCATAGAGGTTCCTAAGACTTATGATGAGCTGTTGGCAGCCTGCGATAAGCTCCAGGGCTGGAATGGACCGGATTCTTATGCAATGACAGTCCGTGGGGCAAGAGACTGGGGAACCATACATCCAGGCTACATGAGCACATTTGCAAATTTTGGAGCCCAGGATTTTGCCATTGAGGATGATCACCTGGTTTCTAAGGTAAATTCACCGGAGGCAGTGGCAATGACCGAATTCTGGGTGGATATGATTAAAAGAGGGGGTTCTCCTTCATGGTCCAGATATACGTGGTATGAGTGCGGAGCAGACTTGGGAGCCGGCAAGGCTGCCATGATGTTTGAAGCAGATAATACCGGAATTCATCAGGACTGGGAAGGGGCTTCGGCAGAAGCCGGTAATCTGGCATGGACTGTCATGCCTTTAGCAAAAGAGGGTAACACCCCTAATTCAAACTTCTGGACATGGTCCATGGCAATGAATGCTGATACAAAGAATGCAGATGCTGCATGGTATTTTATGATGTATTTTACCAGCCAGGATTTTGCTCTTTATGCTGTGACTGAGAAAAATGCCCTTGACCCGGCTCGTACTTCTGTAATCAATTCTCCTGAATTCTTAAAAAAGATGGAGAGTCACGACGGATACATTGATACGTTTGAAAAAACCATCGGATCAACAACCATCCGATTTACCCCTCAGCCTTATTTCTTTGAGACAACTACTTTGTGGGCAACCACACTGCAGGAGCTGGTCGCCGGGAATTATGCCTCTGTTCAGGAAGGCATGGATCGTTTAAAAGAAAAACAGGACAAGGTAGTGGAAGACATTGTTATCTCCGACTATGAATGATCTGAGTGAATTTTTATAAAGGAGGAGCAGGTTTGGCACAGAAAACACCGAAGGAAATCAATTATAACGAAATTCCGGCCCATGTACGCAGACGGCCGTACTATATCATCGCTCCCGGACTCTTAATCCTGATCGGGATTATGGTTCCATTTGCCATTGCGATATTTTTATCGCTGACAAATTACTCATTTAAAAATCCAAATTTTAAGTTCATCTTTTTGCGCAACTGGATCCGGGTGTATCAGGACCCTGATTTCTACCATTCCCTTTGGGTTACCGTGAAGTATGGATTATTAGCAACGGGAACCCAGATGGTCCTGGGGTCAGTGATCGCCATCCTGCTTCGGAAGGATACCATATTTACCAGGGTTTTAAAGGTGGTATTTACTTTTCCGCTGATGGTGGCTCCGGCCATTGCCGTGCTCATCTGGCAGCTGATGACTTCCAATTCGGT
>JAEWRS010000487.1 GCA_023398855.1 Bacillota bacterium | reverse complement strand
AGGAATTAGTATTTCTTTTCTCTTAACTTTCAAGGTCAAATTTCCTAGGTTTACATTACGAAAATCTGACATTGGGAATCATTGGAATGGAATGCTAAAATATTGTGGAAAATCCTGATTAGACAATGAAAATTGTACATAGTGCATAAAAAATAAAAAGAAAATCCCATATATTGACGAAAAGTAAATGTTTTATCAAATCTATTGCATTTCTTTGTGCATTGTGATATCTTATAGCCATAAGGTTATTGGAAACGTTACCGGTATGGTTACCGAAATAAAGTGATCCGATGATCAGGTGGGAATTTCGAACCTGTACAAAAAATATGCAGTGATATCGGGGGTTGTGTGGAAAATCCATCAACCGGAATGTGCGTATGCACGGAAGGAGGATATTATGAAACTTAAAAAACTGGCAGTACTTACTCTGGCTGCGGCTATGGCAGCAGGAGGGCTTGCAGGCTGTTCTTCCAAAAAAGCAGCGGAAACCACAGGGGCAGAGCAGAAGACCCAGGCAGAGGAAACCACCACGGCAAAGGCCGGTGATACGGCAGAAGCCAAAGGGCAGATATATTATTTGAATTTTAAGCCGGAAGTAGCTGATACATGGGTGGAGCTTGCAGGGAAGTATACAGAGGAGACCGGCGTGCCCATGAAGGTACAGACAGCGGCAGCAGGTACCTATGAGCAGACCTTAAAATCAGAGGTAGCGAAAAAAGAACCGCCTACCCTGTTCCAGATTAACGGACCCATCGGCTATAAGGCCTGGGCAAAATACTGCAAGGATCTAAAGGACACGGCAATCTATGGACATCTGGTTGATAAAGATATGGCGGTAAAGGATGGAGACGGTGTTTACGGCATTCCTTATGTAGTGGAAGGCTATGGCATCATTTATAATGACGCCATCATGAAGAAGTATTTTGCTCTTGACGGCGCAAAGGCAAAATCAATGGATGAGGTGAATAATTTCGCAGCTCTTAAGGCTGTTGCAGAGGATATGCAGGCAAGAAAGGATGACCTTGGAATTGATGGCGTCTTTGCTTCCACTTCCTTTGCTCCCGGGGAGGACTGGAGATGGCAGACTCATTTGGCCAATCTTCCGGTTTACTATGAATATAAAGATGACAACGTATCCGATAAGGATGCCATTGACTTTAAGTATGCAGACAACTATAAGAACATTTTTGACTTATACATCCACAACTCCTGTACAGACCCAAAGATGGTAGGCGCAAAAACCGTTGAGGATTCCATGGCAGAATTTGCTCTTGGCAAGGTAGCCATGGTACAGAACGGAAACTGGGGCTGGGGACAGGTGTCCGGAGTAGATGGAAACACCGTTAAGGAAGAGGACGTAAAATTCCTTCCTATTTATACGGGAGTGAGCGGCGAGGAAAAGCAGGGACTCTGCATTGGGACGGAGAATTTCTTCTCCATCAACAGCCAGGCAAAGGAAGAGGACCAAAAGGCATCTCAGGACTTCCTGGAGTGGCTCTTTACTTCAGACACTGGAAAAGATTATGTAACAAACAAGCTGGGCTTTATTGCGCCCTTTGATACCTTTGCGGCAAATGAAAAGCCCACCGATCCTCTTGCCAAGGAAATTGACCGGTATATGAATAACAAGGACTTATATTCCGTATCCTGGAACTTTACATCCTTCCCAAGCCAGACCTTTAAGGATAACTTTGGTGCATCCCTTCTTCAGTACGCTCAGGGCGGCAAGGACTGGAAGGCCGTTGTGGATGAGATGAAGGCTGACTGGGCAAATGAAAAAGCCATGACAAAATAAGAGCATCAAAATAGGTTTTAAGGAGAATGGGTGAGCACGAGGGAGATGCCTCACCCATTTTCATATAAGAAAACACCTTGGGCTCAGGCTTATGGGAGGTTTTTTGCCAAAACAGAGAAAGCATTATAGAAGGAGAGCTGCTATGCAAAAGTCAATGAAACGGTACTTTCCAATATTTGTTCTTCCAACACTGGCCGCATTTACCATTGCATTTCTGTACCCGTTTGTCATGGGCATTTATTTGTCCTTTACAGAATTCACAACGGTAAAGGATGCTTCCTGGGTGGGAATTTCAAATTATCAAAAGATTTTTTTGGACCGGAATTTTATCAATGCCCTGATATTTACCGTGAAGTTCACGGTTGTGTCCGTTGTTACGATTAATGTCCTGGGGTTTCTGCTTGCCTATGTGCTCACAAGAGGAATCAGGGGGACCAATCTGTTCAGAACCGTGTTTTTCATGCCGAACCTGATCGGAGGCATTGTTCTTGGTTACATCTGGCAGCTTCTGCTAAATGGAATTCTTGCCAAGTTTGGGGTCACTCTTTCCTTCCGGGCTGAGTATGGTTTTTGGGGGCTGGTGATCTTAATGAACTGGCAGCTGATCGGTTATATGATGATTATCTATATTGCTGGACTTCAAAATGTTCCCGGAGAGCTGATTGAAGCCGCAAGAATTGACGGAGCCACCAGGGCCCAGATTTTAAAGCGGATCATGATCCCAATGGTCATGCCGTCCTTTACCATCTGCCTGTTTTTGACCCTGACAAATTCCTTTAAGCTGTTTGACCAGAACCTGGCATTGACAGCTGGAGGACCGGGAAGGCAGACCAGCATGCTGGCCCTTGATATTTATAACACCTTTTACGGCAGAGTTGGCTGGGAAGGGGTAGGCCAGGCAAAGGCAACGGTGTTCTTTCTCATGGTTGCGGTCATTTCCTTGACCCAGCTATCTTTGACACGGCGTAAGGAGGTGGAAAACTGATGAGAAGAAAGGAAAAAAATACGGAAATCCAGCAAATGGAAGTGGGAAAAACCGCGGGGACCATTCTTACGGCTGCTTTATCGGCCCTGTCTCTGGCATTTTTATTCCCCGTTGTCCTGGTTTTCATGAACTCCTTTAAGAGCAAGCTGTTTATCAGCGATGGGCCTTTTCAGTTTCCAAAGGCAGGAACTTACGTGGGGCTTACCAACTATGTGGAAGGCATTCGTAAAACAGGGCTTTTCCCGGCTTTTGGCAGATCCCTGTTCATTACAGTAGCTTCCGTGGCAATGATCATCCTGTTTACCTCCATGACTGCCTGGTATTTAACCAGAGTGAAATCTACATTTACCGGTATCTTGTATTATGTATTCGTATTTGCCATGATCGTGCCTTTTCAGATGGTCATGTTCACCATGTCAAAGACGGCCAATGACTTATACTTAAACTCCATGTATGGCCTGGTGCTCCTTTACTTAGGCTTTGGAGCCGGGCAGGCTGTGTTTTTATTCTGCGGCTTTGTAAAGGCTATTCCACTTGAGATCGAAGAGGCGGCGATGATTGACGGCTGTTCTCCCATTCAGACTTATTTTCATGTGGTATTTCCTATGTTAAAGCCTACGGCTGTGACTGTTGCCATTTTAAATGCCATGTGGATCTGGAATGATTATTTACTTCCAAGCTTGATTCTTCCCCAGGAAAAAGGTACAATACCAATGGTTATTCAGAATTTAAAGGGCGGATACGGCTCCATTGATATGGGAGCCATGATGGCGATGCTGGTTCTGGCCATCTTACCTATTATTGTTTTTTATTTGAGCTGTCAGAAATACATCATAAAGGGCGTGGCCGCAGGCGCGGTAAAGGGCTAGGAGCTGGATAAAGGAGACTGATTATGCGGGAATGTGGTATGTTGCTTCCGGTTGCAGGCCTTCCGTCAAAGTACGGAATCGGGGCATTTTCAAGAGAGGCATATGAATTTATTGATTTATTAAAAAGAGCAGGACAGCGGTACTGGCAGATTCTTCCCTTAGGCCCCACCAGCTATGGGGATTCCCCTTACCAGTCATTCTCCGCATTTGCGGGAAATCCCTATTTTATTGATCTGGATGAGCTGGTCAAAGAGGGACTGCTCGCCACAGAAGAATGTGAAGCAATGGATTTTGGAAATGATCCAAGGGACATTGATTATGGAAAATTATATGATAACCGGTTTCCTCTGTTGAAAAAGGCTTATGGGCGGTGGAAGGATCAGGGCCATAAGCCGGAGGAACCGGGAAAACTCCTTGGAGAGGAAACGGCCGGTTACTGCTTTTACATGGCGGTTAAGGATCATTTTAAAGGAAAGAGCTGGATCCAATGGGATGAGGACATCCGCCTTAGGAGGGAAATGGCAGTTTCCAGGTTTGAAAGCCTGCTTTCCGATGAAATCGGATTTTACGGCTTCCTTCAGATAAAGTTTGAGGAGCAGTGGAGCCGTTTAAAGTCCTATGCAAGGGAGCAGGGGATCCGGATCATCGGAGACATTCCCATCTATGTGGCATTTGACAGCGCGGATGCCTGGTTCCATCCGGAGCTGTTTCAGTTTGATGAAAACTGTGAGCCTGTTGCAGTGGCCGGCTGCCCGCCGGACGGATTTTCCGCCACAGGACAGCTGTGGGGAAATCCCCTTTACCGTTGGGCTTACCATGGGGAAACCGGGTATGAGTGGTGGATGAAGCGCATGGAATACAGCTTCCACCTTTATGATGTGGTGAGAGTGGACCATTTCCGCGGCTTTGATGAGTATTATTCCATTCCGGCGGGGAGTGAGAACGCCATACATGGAGCATGGGAAAAAGGACCTGGAATCGATATTTTCAGACGGATGGGAGAAAAATTCGGAAAACTGGATATCATAGCTGAAGATCTTGGTTTTTTGACTCCGTCGGTTTTAAAGCTGGTAAAGGATACGGGCTTTCCAGGCATGAAGGTGCTGGAATTTGCCTTTGATTCCAGAGAAGAAAGCGATTACCTGCCCCACAACTACACCCAGAACTGTGTGGTGTATACGGGGACCCATGACAATAATACTGTCAGAGGGTGGTATGAGGACTTATCACCTGAGGACCGTCAGTTTTCCATTGACTACATGAATAACAGAAGTACGCCCAGGGAAGAGATACACTGGGACTTTATCCGCCTGGCGTTAGCAAGTGTTGCCAGATTGGCGGTGATACCAGTCCAGGATTATCTGGGACTTGGCGTGGAGTCCAGGATCAATGAGCCTTCCACCCTGGGAAAAAACTGGAGATGGCGTATGGTTTCCGGTGAAATAACAGAAGAACTTTTAGAAAAGTGCAGAAAAACAGCCAGGTTATACGGCAGGGCGTGACGAAAGGGGTTGTGTATTTCTGATGGGCTCCATAAAAATTAAAGATATAGCGAGACTATGCAGGGTGGGAGTCAGTACCGTGTCCCGGGCCATTAATAATCATCCGGATATCAATCCGGAGACAAAGAACATGATCATGCAGATGATAAAGGAAAATAACTACATTCCCAACAACAGTGCCCGGAATTTAAAGCGCACCGATTCCAGGGCCATTGCGGTGTTGATCAAAGGAATCGGGAACCCCTTTTTCAGTAAGATGATCCGCGTTTTTGAGGAGGAGATCCAGAAAAAGAAGTATTTATTCATTCTGCAGCGTGTGGATGAGCAGGAGGATGAGGTTGATGTGGCTTTGGAACTGATTAAGGAAAAGAAGCCCCGGGGGATTGTATTTCTTGGCGGATATTTTTCCCACAGCAAAGAGGAGCTGGAAGAACTGACGGTTCCTTATGTCTTAAGCACCATTGGAATTGCGGAGCACTTCGGTGAATCCCCTGATTTTTCCTGTGTATCCGTAGATGACTATGCAGAAAGCTATAAAATGACGGATTACTTATGCAGCCTGGGTCATAAGAAAATTCTGATCCTTGCGGCGGCCCCTGATGATGAGAGCATTGGCCGCCTTCGGCTGGAAGGATATAAAAAGGCTCTTCAGGACAACGGCATCACCTCTTCTTCCTCCTTAATTGTTTTTTCAGAAGAATGTGAGGAATGCTATACCATGGACAATGGGTACCGGCTGATGAACCGGATTTTGGAGGAAAAACGGGATTTTACGGCTGTGTACGCCATTTCAGACAGCATTGCCATTGGCGCCTGTAAGTCCATTCTTGAGCATGGAGGACGGATTCCGGAAGATTATTGTGTGGCCGGTTATGACGGCCTTGATATTGCCCGATATTATAATCCCTCTATTACCACCATCCGCCAGCCGGTAGAAGAGATGGCAAGAGCTACCATTCAGATTTTGTTTGATGTGATCAAGAATAAAGCAGGACATCAGAAAATGGTTTTTAAGGCAGAGCTGGCAGAAGGAGAATCCACCAGAAGGATATGAAGGAAAGACAGTATTGTGGCAAACTGCCCCATAAATAAATGAGCCTGCCCTTTTTCAGGGCAGGCTTTCATGCGTCTCATATTGCCGGCATAGCCATGAGAGCTTAAGATTCGGTATTAGCTGCAGCGCCGCCACCTTGCATTTCATCTTCGTCAATATTTTCCCCCTGGGGGTTAAAGGTTACGTGCATCTCATTGCCGATCATATCTTTTGCCGTGATGATTAAGTTGTCTTTTTTAAGCTCAAATGTTACACTTCCGGTACTGCGGTCAATGGCCAGGGGAGAGATTTCCGGATTATCCTCATCAGAACCGTAAATAGAAGAAAAATCCACGCCCGACTGACTGTCCTCTAAACGGAAGGTAAGAATTCCGTTTTCATTGACATAATCCTTTATGGCAGGGGGGGTGTCATCTAATACATCCACCTGTTCGTATATAACGGTTTTCATCTTGTTGAAGGATATCAGCTTTACCTCAAGCACGCCGTTGTTTGTAAGGACTGCAGTATAGGTTCTGGGACCTGATTTCTTCATTTCTATGGGGGCACCGTCAATGGCCGCTTCCATTTGTTTCACAGGAAGCAGAGACTTGATTTTAAGCTCCATGTCCGTAGAGGTATAATTACTGCTTTCACCGATGGTAATCCGCATTGTGGAGCTGATCAACCACATTAAGGA
>JAEWRS010000509.1 GCA_023398855.1 Bacillota bacterium | reverse complement strand
AAGCGGAGCTGCTTCATCAGTGGGCCAATGTATGTGATTATCAGTAAAGCGGCTTAACATAAGAACGCGTTTTGACCAAGCTGTAAGAACCCTCGTCAAAACGCGTTTTTTATTATTCCATTTACTTTTTTCTCCGACCCTTGAAGGACTTATGACCCACCTGCTCCGGACATTGTATCATGTTCCTTCTTAAGCTCCAGATACAGGTCATGGAATTTCCATTTGCTGTTAGTATCAGTGATTACCGCCTTTAGGTGAATTTTAGGTACCCCTGCCCGCCTTAAGTTTAAGAGCAGTTCATCGATCCTGCCGTTGGAAAAATTCTTCATCACCAGAATTTCCTCTTCCACATAAGGACATTCCTCTTCCTTTATTTCTTCAAAACCGTCAAAGCCTGCCAGATATCCTACTGTCTGCCCCGTCTGATCAGGGAGAATGTTTTTGATTCTTATGCCCATCCGGACCAAAACAGCCTTTAACCTGGCGGCTTTTGTATCATTTCCGCTCTGCCTATCCTTTTCAGGCTGGTAATACAGGATCATTTCCTTTCTCGCTGCCATGTTCCATCCCTCCTTGCACAAACTTATAACAGTTGTCCCCTTAGTTCGCTTCCGCTTAAAACACTTAAATAAGCCGGAGCGATGTCAAACACGGTTTTACAGCCACTATGACCCTCTTTATTCAGCCGGTAAGCTGCTCTTGCATAAGCCGTCAGCACGGAAGCCGTAAATTCCGGATTGGATTCCAGTTTCAGATTATATTCGATCACATGGCTGTTTTCATCCTCCCAGCCTGTCCTTCCTGTCCTTATGACAAAACCGCCGTGAGGAATCCCGCTGTGTTCCCGTTGAAGCTCCTCTTCGCTTATAAAATGTACCGTGGTATCATAATCTGCAAAATAATTGGGCATTGTCACAATTTCTTCCCGGATTTTATCCAAATCCCCATTTTCTTCAGCAACAACGAAGCATTCACGTGTATGCTTTTCCCTGGTGGACAGGTCCGGATTCTTCCCGCCTCTGACCGCTTCAAGAGCGCCTTCCACTGGAATGGTGTACTGTCTGGCATCTTTTACTCCTTCAATCCTGCGGATGGCATCGGAATGCCCCTGACTCACACCCCTGCCCCAGAACGTATAATCATGTCCGCCAGGTAAAACAGCACCTGCATACAGACGGTTTAACGAGAACATTCCCGGATCCCAGCCCACGGATATGATCCCTACCTTGTTTCCTTCTCTTGCCGCCTCATCCACCACTTCATAATGCTGTGGAATATTCGCATGGGTATCAAAGCTGTCCACCACGTTAAAATGCCTGGCAAGCAGAGGGGACTGCACAGGAAGATCTGCAGCACTTCCGCCGCATAAGATCATTACATCAATGGAATCCTTTTTTGAAATGGCTTCATCCATGGAATATACCTTTACGCCAGGTGTGAGAGGGGTTACTGAGGCAGGATCTCTTCTGGTAAACACGGCAGAGAGTTCCAGGTCCGTATTATGGCGAATGGCACACTCTACCCCTTTCCCCAGATTTCCATAGCCTGCAATACCTATTTTTATCGTCATATGTTTATCTACCTTTCAAAAAATATTTTTCTATATTATAACTCTAAAAAGAGTTTCATGTAAATCCCGTTTTATCCAAGAGTCTCTTTCCTAAACAGCAAAAAAATTCGCAGGCATTGGGAGTCTCCTGCCTGCGAATCCAAATTGTTATTAAGCCAATGCCTCTAATTCCGGCATTTCTAATGCTGTAGTCTCATATTTGTCCAGAATAACCTTCTGGATCATGTCCCGCGTATTGGAATTAATGGGATGTGCGATATCCCGGTATTCCCCGTCGGCTGCCTTCCGGCTAGGCATAGCAATAAATAATCCCTTTTCTCCTTCAATCACTTTAATGTCATGAATCACAAATTCATTGTCCAGTGTAATGGATACAATTGCTTTCATTTTTCCTTCTTTTTCAATGCGTCTAACTCTCACGTCTGTAATCTGCATGTCAAACCCCTTCCCCCACATTTCTTTATAATGTGTATCTTTCGTTTTTCTCTAAAACAACTTTTATATTGTCTGGTGTACCAATATGGGTAGTATTGGCCCGGATTGTGTCCCGGCTCTCCACGATACAATTTTCAATAACCGTATTGTCGCCTATGTATACATCATTTAAAATAATTGAATTTTTTATGACGCAGTTATTACCCACATATGCCTTTTTAAACAGCACTGAATTTTCAACCACTCCATTGACAATGCTTCCGCTGGAGATCAGGCTGTTCTTTACAGCGGCACCGGGGTTATATTTTGCCGGAGGCAAATCATCTATTTTAGAATACACATCCGGGTACTGGCGGAAGAAATAATCTCTCACTTCTGTCTTTAAAAAATCCATGTTAGTCTTGTAGTAAGACTCAACAGAAGCAATATTCCTCCAGTAGGTATTCATCTTATAAGCATAAATTCTCTTTAAATTCCGGTATCGTATTAAAATATCGCTTACAAAATCATAACGGTCTTCCATGGCACAGCGCTCGATAAGTTCGATGAGCTGCCGTCTGCGGATGACGTAAATGCCGCAGGACACAATATTGGAAGATGCCACCATTGGCTTTTCCTCAAAATCCGTGATCCTTCCGTCCTCATTGGTCCTTACCAGCCCGAACCGGGTAATATCCTCTCCCCCGGGAAGCTCTGTACAAACCACAGTAATATCCGCCTTTTTCTCAATATGATATTCCAGAACCCTGCCATAATCCAGCTTGTAGATGCCGTCGCCGGCCGCAATGACCACATAGGGTTCATGA
>JAEWRS010000221.1 GCA_023398855.1 Bacillota bacterium | reverse complement strand
CTTTACAACTGTTATATAATTTTCTGGGAGGTGATAGTTTGAGACACTGGAACAAGAAATGTGATAAAAGGCTGGAAAAAGAATATGACCGGTTAGAGGCTGCCAGCAGGGAAATCGTTCCCCCTTCTGCGCCCCCTGGAGAATTTGAAAGCATCATGAAGGAAATGGAGCGCAGAGGGATCGAGCCCAGGATCAGAAAGGAATTAAAGAAAAAAAAATAGGCGGGCCGTAAACCCGCCATTTTTGATCTGCAATACGTGTACAAGGGTCTGGATAACTTCCAGACCCTTGTACAAGAACAACCTTCTGTTATTCGTTTTTACCAGACTGCTTGATCAGCTGGTCCACGTATGTGCTCAGTCCTGCCACCAGGATCCCCTGAGTAATTGCCACAAATACTGCTGTAGATATCTGCTGAAGGGTCTCTACTTCACAAACAGAAAGGACATAGACTCCACATAATATAATACCCACAATACCATTGACCAAAGGGATATATTTGTCCTTAATTGTCTGACTTTGCTTGATCCATTGTCCCAATAAATAGAGGGCTACTGCTGCTGTTACCAGTTCCGGCTTTATATAATTTATAATCTCTGCCATAATAATACCTTCTTCTTATAATTCTGAAATACATCTTCTGAAACTTTTAAGTTGGTGATGATCACCTATTTTAATTGATGCTTCCTTTTCCCCAAAGGTTCCCAAGTCCATCTTTCCAGGTATATCAGGCCTGTTAAAACAAAAACCCCCAGACTGGAGGAAAACTCCCCGCTGTCTGAAGGCTTAGATCTTAATAGGTCGTCAGCTGTCTGAACACATTCTCTGCATCTACCTGTCCGTATCCCCAGATATTGTTGGGATATACATAAGCCGGATCCCGCTTTGCCCCCCGTATGATCAGCCGGTTGACCTGATATCCGGTAACAGCCGTATAATTTCCCTTATTGTACCCCCATTCCATTACCATGGCAGCAATTCCTGCGGCATGGGCCGCTGCGGCACCGGTACCAGTAGCAGTTCCGTATTGAAAATCCGGGAGTGCACATGGAAGCTGATAGCCTGGAGCACTCACATCGGGTTTCACCAATCCAATCCTGGTATATCCTCTGCTGGATTCATTGAGAATGGTCCCATCGTTCTGATTGT
Source organism: Bacillota bacterium (assembly GCA_023398855.1). Lineage (GTDB taxonomy): Bacteria > Bacillota > Clostridia > Lachnospirales > Lachnospiraceae > Lacrimispora. The sequence continues at coordinate 5,758 of JAEWRS010000221.1, read as the reverse complement.
AGGCTGCAACCGTCAAAGGATGGAGCGCATCTCCCTGGGATGTTATAGTTGTATCTGGGCTGGAATCCATGAAATAGGTCTCATTGGATATGATGTTTCCGGAAGGAAGCCAGCAATGGAAGGAGAATGGCTCATTCTCCACGCTTCCAACCCTGAAATACCAGGTCCCTGGAGCCACATTCTCAAAGCGCACTAAGATCAGCTGATCTCCGCTTTCCTCTTCAAAAATATTATTATTTACCCACACAACGCTGTTAACGGATTGAAAAACAATTCTTTCACAGTCCCCGAACGTAGGGTAAATGGTACGTGATGATTCAAAGGTTGGTGCAGTGATTTCTATAAAAAGCCTTGCAGGTATATAAGGCCAGATTTCCATGGATAATCCCTTATCATTGATTCCTACATTCAACCGAAAATTTCTCAAATATGGGGCTAAACGAGTTTCGTTGAAATAATGCCTCCGGCTGTTTCCTTCATTCCCCGCGGCAACCACCACACCAATTTTGGGCATCTGCACCAGATAATCAAGGTAAACGCTGGAGGCTCCCCTCCCATCGTGACCTCCCTGGCTGCTGCCAAGGGCAACGCATATTACAAGAGGCCGGCTCAGCCGCTGAGCCGTTGCAACCAGATAACGGATCCCAAGAATGATGTCAGATTCCTGATAACACAGCGCTCCCTGAGGAACAAAAAACAGTCTCTTTAAGTTTTCCTTTGCTTCTTTTAGCTTTACCACCACCAAATCCGCATCCGGTACAACTCCGCTGAAATTATAATCATCATTGGGCCGTCCGGCAATAATGCTTGCAATGGCGGTCCCATGGCGAATTGTATCAACTTCAGGAACAATAGAAAGGGGGTCTTCTGATATTAATGCAAAGTTAATCAGTTCTTTGGTATATTCCGCACCAAACGAAAACCCTCTGGGAGGTGTGCTGCCCACCTGGGTCTGATCCCATATGGACAGGATTCTGGTTGTTCTGTCATTATATTTAAAGGCAGGATGGCGATAATCAATTCCAGTATCCACAACACCAATGATTACCCCTCTTCCGATGAGACCAAGGCCAGGAGTCCGCTGAACCTCTCCAATTCCTGATTTTTCTACACTAACTGAGGATTCCAGGGTATATAAGGTAGGAAAAGAATGGTATGTATTGATACCCAGATCACAGGCCTCCATCTGGTCTTTCGGTATATGAAGCAGTGAATTGAATTCATTCAGCCTTGTAATATTATCACCTGTATTATAAGATGGAACCATAGCATTATCTATGATCAGATCATAATACTGATTATCCAGTATTTTTTCCATATTGCAGCCTCCTGCCTTTTCAAATAAAGCATATGATACATTTTATGCAATAGGTTTTCCAATATGAGCAGAAGAATCTGGTATGATTTTTGTAATATATCTGCAATAGAATTATAACATGTCTATTTATATTATATAGCTTAAAATCCATTGTATTAACAAAATACTCTCATCAAATCCATAAAATATTACTTATTTCACTTTACTTACTCTATAAATTGCGCTATAATTTATATAACTCTTCTTTGGAGTGCCGTATTTCCCCAACCCTGCGGTGCTCCATTTTTTATTCATTGGCGCATTTCACAGTTTCTTCACCATTTCATCAAAATCCCAACACATTTCCGTCCTATATTAGTACTGGTAAACAGGCCAGACAGACCTTTTTATATACATTTTTTTCATACAAAGCCGGCAGGATCCCCCTCCTGCCGGCTTCCTCTATCTTTATAATTTGAAACACTGTTTATGAGCTGCAGGAATATAAAATAAAATCACAGGATATCTTTTTGCAGACTGCCTTTTTCTATTCCTGATCCGGCAGGCGGTGCAAATCATCTTCCTGGTTGGTCTCAGAGATTGATTCCTGCATAATGTCCTCAGCATCGTTGCCAGCCAGAGATCCGCCATTTTCTTCCGGCAGATTATCCTTTGATGTACCCTCTTCAGAATCCTTCTGGTCAACAACTGCTTCCGCTTCCTCAGACTGATTTTCTTCTGTTGGATTTTCTTCTGTTGAATTATCTTCTGCTGGATTTTCTTTTTCCGTTTTTTCCTCTGGCTGAATTTCCTCCTGCTGCTCCTCAGCCCCATGTTCAGCGGAAGAAGCATTTTCTTCTCCCTGGGGCTTTTCTGCCACTTCTGATGCAGGCTTTTCAAGAATTAATTCCATTGCTTCCACGGACTGCTGGCTTTCTCTTTCCGGAGCTGTTATTGTGACTTCATACGGAGCATAATTGGTATAGCCTGTATAAACCAGCCTTACCCTATGTTCCCCGGGAGTAAACTTTTCTGCAAAAATGGTCAGGCTGTAGGGCGAACTATTTGTATTCAGGCTATAGTCCGTATTCTGGTTCAGCTTTTCCCCATCCAGGTAAACAATATTGTAAGAATTATAGAAATAAGCAAATAACTCCGTGGAAAGCTGCAGATCCCCATTTTCCAGCCACTCATTTTCTATTTCCGGAGTTTTCTGGCTGGGAGTATATGTTAAGCTGCAAGAACGGTATCCCGGAACGGAAATGGTTACGGTATAATTATAGTAATGGGATAATGAATCCTTTAAATTAATGATCAGCTGACCGGCTGAAGCTGCATCAAATCCGGTAATTGTCTGACCGGTGGAAGATCGTTTTACGGTAATGTGCGACTGGTTCAAAGAATCCCACCACTCCTGGTCTCCGTCAGCAATAGCCAGAACAATTGCCGTTTCTTTATCTAAAGAGGTTCCTGCCTCTATGTCCAGCGTTGGTGCCGGTTTAGCCGCAACGTATCTTTCAAAACTCATTTCCACCTTCTGATAGATCTCATTAGATAACATCAGATGATTTTCTTCTTCTGCCAGCAGGGCAGCGGGAATGTGAATCATTTTACTTCCGCTTGCTGTATACCCTTTTCCCTTAATCAGCTGGGTTCCATTTAAGGTTATGGTTATATTGTCAAAAAAGTAAGCATCACCGGCTGAGAGTTCCAGCCGCTCTTGGTCATAATTCAATACTCCCGTAACAGAAACCGTATTTAAGACCTTCACTTCTGTCTGGGTGGTCCGGTAACCATCGGCTTTTACCGTGATAATATAAGCTCCTGAATAAGAAAAGCTGTTGGAATTTATTATCAGTCCGTCGTCTGTTTTTGTATAGGCGGCTGCACTGCCGGCAGAGGTAGAAGAACTTGCCACAGTAACTGAACGTATTTTTTCCAGCCATTTATCTGCTTTTCCTGCCGCCATGACTGTAACATTACTTCCCTTTAACACTGCTTCCGCTGTCAGTGCCGGAGCTTCTAAAGGAATTGTCAATTCTGGTGGTGCCGTACCTTCCAAGACATTCAAAGCGTAGGCAGAGGTATCAAGTTCGATTTTATATGGCATTCCAGGCGTAAAGTTATGGGCGAAAATTTCAATCCCTTTGTCATAGGAAACCATATAATCAGCACTTTCTCCCTTTTTCAGCTCTGCTCCATTTAAAATCACCTTTGTCACATAGGAGCTTAAGTACATGGTATTGGATGAGCTGGTGAGATTCAGACTGTAATTTTCCAAATCCCATTGCTGCGCTACAGCTGGAGGTGCTTTTACAGGAGTAAAGGCTATGGATACTATGTCAAATCCCGGAACAGTGATCTGCAAAGTATAATGGTTATAAGAAGACATGGAAGCATTTTTTGCTGTAATGGTAAAGCTATTGCCTTCTTTAGCGAGAGAAAGGTCAGCTACATTTCCATACGAAGAATATGTCAGTTTCAGATGACTGTCTTCCAAAGCCTGGAACCACTCCGCCTCTTCACTTCCCTCCTGACCAGGATCAATGTCAAACACCATGAAAGAGGAACCATCGATTACTTGCCTTGCATTGACATGTGCTGCTTTCTTTGGAGTGACAAATTCTGCCGGTGACTCCATTTCAAATCTGGCGTTTTCATACCCGTCTGCCTGAATCTCAAAAGTATTTTTTCCATTCACCAAATACCGGTAGGAAATATAAAGACTGTTGATATCACTAGAAAAGCTGTCGCCATCCAGCTGTACTCCATTTACAGTAACTGCTTTTACCCGGTCTGAATAGTAAGCATAATCTGCCTTTAATTTTAACCAGCTGTTCCTGTCATCCCATGTAGGCGTAAAGTTCGGGGCCGGCTCTACAACAGAAAGAATTCCTTTCCGGTCAGCAAACCCAAAGGAATGGATTGTAACTTCATAAGTACCGGTGTAATTCATCGGGCCGCTGATGGCCTCTACACCCAAAGTCAACGTTTTCCCATCCGGGGACAAGGTGTTGTTTTCCTGATAAAAGTGAGTTTTTGTTTGATTATAAGGAATTTCTATTTCGGTGATTGAGCGATACCAGGATTCGTTTTCCTCACTGAGCTGTAAGACAGCACTTTTTCCTTTTAATGAGGGGGCAATCATCAGCTCTGGCGGATTGGTGTTATCTGTTTTTCCTGTCAGCAGTTCAACCTTTGTCCCGTATCCGCCTTTATCGGTTAAATATTTTACATACCTGGGCAGGTCTTCGGCGTTTTTCCAGGTCCTGGTTTTCAAGTCCCCTGCCTCTGTGCTCAGAGTCAGATTCTCATTCAGTGCTGCCAGCTTTTCTGAAGAATCCCATTTAGCAAGGAATGCCTCTACTGACGAGTTTTTAATGTTCAGACTATCTGCTATGATATTATTGGCCGCCAAATCAAACAATACGGCAATCGAAGCGGTTTCATTCTTTCCCTCCAGACTTGCAGGGGGTGTAGCCGTTGCACTTGCAATTCCATCGGCAGCAAAGCTCGTAAGACCAGCAGCCTTACGGCTATCCTCCTTTATCAGGATTTGGCTGTCTTCCTCTTCAGGATTCTGGCCCTTTCCGTTTGCCATCAAGGGGATTTGCGAAGAATCAATCGTGGTTGAGCTGGGTTTTATGAAAATTTCATCACCCTGCCGAATGAACTTCACGTATTGGGAGAGGGGAATAACCGTCCTTGTAAGTATCATATAAGGAATATCTGATGGAATGGAAAAATCTGCTTCCATCAGCTCTTTCTCTGCAGCCCCACTCTTTCCCAGATCTCCCAGCGCAATGGTAGATACGGTCCATTTACCAGAGGTTATCGCCAAAGTGTGGGTGTTTTCATCTGGCAAGGGGATTTTTACAATCTTGCCAGTGGTGTTCACAGGAGTAACGGAGGCTGTGGCATCTTTCCCTGCTATGGAATAGCGGAACCCATTCGTATCATCTGCCTGATCGGAAAATGATATTACAGCATATGGAAGCCCCATAACAGATACGATTCCAGTTTGCTCCAGGATAACAGGATTTTTGTCTTTCCATGGATTTACCTCGTTCTCTTTTTCACCATTTCCTGGATTTTCCTTTCCTGGATTCTCTGTTCCTGGATTTTCTTTTCCCGGATTCTCATTTCCTGGATTCTCATTTCCTGGATTCTCATTTCCGCCGTTACTTTCTCCAGGATGATTGTTTTCCTTTTCTCCTGCATTGCTATTACTGTGGGTTTTGCCGCCTGAGCTGCTGCTATAGGAGCGGTTCCGTGATGAACCACCATCCCATGCCCCGCTGCCATCCACATAGTATCCATCGGGCGTGTAACCATTTACCACTGTCTCGCCTGACTTCTTATCAAGATAGTACCATTTTCCATTAATCTGCTTCCAGCCGGAAGCCATGGAACCATCCTGTTCCAGGTAATACCACTTTCCATTGATCTCTTTCCAACCAG
>JAEWRS010000217.1 GCA_023398855.1 Bacillota bacterium | reverse complement strand
TTCCTTTATAGCGCTCATATATGACAAGAAAGTCCTCAAGAGTTTCTATGGAAACTTTTTTGCTGCATACCTCAAAAGATTCTAATCCTATGGGATTATCACTATAAATTGGATTTAATAATGATTTTTTCTTAATGATACGGCGGAACTGAACCGGAGACACTTTGTGGTGTTGCTTAAAAGCAGAGCTGTAGTTTGATGAGCTGTAGCCATAATCGCAGCTGATGTCGGTGATACTCCGGCCTTTTTCAACTTTTAAGCGGAACGCACTCTGTTCCATTTTTATTCGTTTAATAAATTCATGAATGCTTTCTCCTGTTTCTATTTTAAACATCCTGGAAAAGTAATATTTTGAAAAATTGCAGTGAGAGGCGATGTCATCAACAGAAATATTTTCATTAATATGATTTAATATATACTCAATTGCACGATTAATAAATTTATTTTTTATCATTTTTCAGGCCTTTGTTTAGAAAGAATTGTTATACGCTAAAAATCAATTATATAGACAGATTATATCTCAAATCCTTATGAAAGGGAACTGATTTCTATGCTGCTTATAAAAACTGTTGACTATCACGCGGCGTAATAGTTTATAATGAATTCAGGAAGGAGGGAAAAACCTGTGAATGCAAAAGAAGTAGCAAAATTAACCGGTATCAGCGTGCGCACGCTTCATCATTATGACGATATCGGCCTGCTTTGTCCCAAAAGAAATAAAGAAAATGGGTATCGCAACTATTCAGAGGAAGATATGGACCGGCTGCAGCAGATTCTGTTTTTCAGAGAATGTGGTTTCCCTTTATCCCAGATCCAAAGGATGCTCAGCAGCACCTCTTATAACAGAGAAGATGCGTTTCTATTACAAAAAAAATATCTCATGCATGAGAAAAAACGTATTGAAGCAATGCTTCATACACTGAACAAATCAATGAAGCTTATGAAAGGAGAGATCACCATGAGCGTATACGAAAAATTTAAAGGCTTTGATATGAACAACAATCCATATGAAAAAGAGGCCCGCCGTCTGTGGGGCGATGAAACCGTAGATAAAAGCAATGCCTATATCGAATCTCTGAATGAGGATGAAAAGAAATCTATATCACAAGGAATGGATGACCTGTTTTCTGAACTGGCAGCAATCCGAAATGAAAACCCTGCTTCAGATATTTCCCAAAGGGCAATGGAAAAGATGTATGGCTATTTTAACAAAAACTTTGGAGGCCAATACACGCCGCAAGCTTTTGCAGGAGTGGGGAAGCTGTACATTACAGATGTAAGATTCACTGAAAATATTGACCGGTATGGAACAGGACTTTCTGAATTTCTTGCAGAGGCAATGAGAATTTATGCTGACAATCAGACATAATTTAAAATTCCCGTTGACTCTCACACTATGGTATACTTTATAATAAAAATGAGCTCAGTAAAACACATATATGTGAGGATATAACATGCTAAGAATAGGTGATTTTTCAAAACTGTCAAGAATTAGTATCCGGATGCTGCGGCATTACGATGAAATCGGCCTGCTGGTGCCAAAGAGCACCGACAGCTTTACAAGCTACCGCTATTACAGCGAGGAACAGCTTTCAATTGCCAGTCGGATCACAGAGCTGAAAGACATGGGATTTAACCTGTCTACTATAGGAAAAATCCTAAAAAGCTATGAAAATCCCCAGGCACTTGCCGAGTTTTTAGCTATTAAGAAGGCTGAGGTACATGCCGAAGCAGAGGATGTCAGCCACCGTCTATTGCTTCTTGACACAGCCATTAAACGGTTGAGAAAGGATGAAACTGCTATGAATTATAATGTTACGATTAAAACGTTACCAAAGCGCTATGTGGCCAGTGTCCGTCAGATCATTCCTGCTTATGATCAGGAAGGAATCCTGTGGGACATTATGATGGGGGAAACTGCAGGCATGAATATGCAGATCGCTGACCCTTGCTATGGAATGGCTGTATTCCATGATGAGGGGCATAAGGAGAGCGATGTTGATGTGGAAATTCAGATGTCTGTCCAGGGTTCCTACGAAAATACGGATCATGTTGAGTTTAAAACAGTCCCTGAAGTGGAATTTGCTTCTGCTGTATTAAAGGGAAGCTACGAGCAGCTCACATCGGTCCACAGGGCAGTCGCCCAGTGGGTCCGTGACAATGGTTATGATTTTAACGGCGCCATGTTCTGCATTTATCATGTCAGTCCGGCACAAACGAAAGATCCGGATGAACTGGTAACAGAGGTTTGCTACTGTGTAAAAAAGAAATAGCGTTTTCCCCATCCAGTACCGTCTGTTTATGAAACAGGCGGTATTTTTTATCGTATAGGAAAGTTCGTCCTATACGATAAAAACCCTCCGATGGATTGCAAAAGAAAATAAATAGTGGTACGATTGACAGAAGAACCAATCATAAAGAGGTTCCCTGCTGAAGCTGATTGGACAAAACAGATAGAAGAGGTGAGAAAATGGGAAGTTTATCAGTTTTGCCCAACGTGGGCAAAGTACTGGAACAAAATCTAAATGAAATTGGCATTCACACCTTAGAGCAACTGGTGGAAACGGGAAGCAAAGAGGCCTTCCTGCGCATTAGGCGGGAGGTTGACACCGGTGCCTGCCTGCACATGCTTTACGGCATTCAGGGAGCAGTTGAACATGTTAAGTATACCCAGCTCTCTGAGGAAACCAAGAAGGAACTGAAAGATTTTTATAACAGTCTGTAAGCTTCGCTGCCCAGGATTTTGTTAGGAAACGGCATGATTTTGTGTTCTGTTTCTTCTGGCTATATCGTGTCTGCGAATAAGTTGGCTGTCATGGCGCTGATTTGCTGGCGCAATACTTCTAAGTTTATGCTTGCGTGATAATGAAAAGCGTATTCCTGCCCTAAAATATCTGCCAGCGTATAAAGTAAATACATCTTTTCTGTTAAATTCTTTTTACTGATATGAGGATTGTCGAAGGCATTTACAAGTGCTTCTAAAATCATATCTTCATAAGCTGCAAAGTATTGCATGATTTCTGGGTTGGATTCCTGCATAATGCCCAGTTCATTAACTGTTTTTTTGGAGTTCACATAAAGATTTATAAATAAATCCATGCACTTATCAATAAGAACTTTTGTGTCAATTGGTTTTGGAAGATTTTCCAGCTCAACCAATAACGGCCTGAGATGACTGTCAAGAAAATATTCAAAGGATGCGTTATAAATATCTTTTTTATCTTTAAAGTAGCTATATACCGTTCCGGTAGAAACCCCTGCCGCTTTTGCAATTTCGACAGTATTGGTCTGATAATATCCTTTTTCGCAGAACAAATCCAACCCTGCTTTAATGATTTCTGTTTTTTTTTCAATGGAGCGTTTTTGCCTTGGCTCACGTATGGGTAATTCACTCAATGGACCAGCCTCCTTTCATGGATTAAGTATACCGTGCGATTCTTATTTCGTCAATAAACATGAAGTATCATTCATGTTGACAAAAAAATTGCTGTTTGCTATAATTAGAACATGAAATATTATTCATGTTTTGCCCTGGCTTAATAGGAGGAAGGAAAATGGACGGAGTGTTGTTGAGGGAATTTTCTGATGAGGATTTGTTGCTGTTTAAAAAGTGGTTATATGTACCCCATGTAGCCGTATGGTATCACGACCCCTTAGATTGGCTTGAGGAAGTAGAAAAGCGCAATGAAGAGTTTTCGTTCTTACAGCATTTCATAGTTGAAGCAGCAAACCACAAGATTGGATTTTGTCAGTTTTATGAATACCGCAACAGCGGAGAAGATTGGCATGGCAGCACCGAAGTTGACGGTACCTATAGTATCGATTATTTCATTGGCGACCCATTATATCTTGGCAAAGGATGTGGAACTGCAATGATTAAAGCCTTAATTAATAAAATTAACATGAGAGACAATGCAAAGCGTATCATTGTGCAGCCTGAACCGGAAAACCAGGCGTCCTGCAGCACTCTGTTATCCTGTGGATTTTCTTTTGATGAGTCCAATGAGATTTATATCCTGGATTTATAAGGCGATGACAGTTATCAAAGAGCCAGTAACCCTTTCCAGTGTATAAGAATTGGATAAATGCCCGTCATGGTATACAAACCATGGCGGGCATTTTCTTACATAAAATCAATCTAAGAGTGTCTCTTTGCATAAGCTTATTGACAAAAGAGATATATAGGTAATATAATACCTATATAGGTAACCTATTACCTGGTTTGGAGGGTTTTATGTACGATTTCAATAAGATGGATAAAAGGCTTCTGGTATTTGGCTATCTGTTTCGCGTAGCTAACCGCCTACAAAGCAAAATGGATTCGCAGATGAAAGACCTGACTGCTAAGC
>JAEWRS010000182.1 GCA_023398855.1 Bacillota bacterium | reverse complement strand
GGATCATTCAGCTGACTCCCTATGGAAACATGCATGATCTCATATACAAGATTCTTCAGATTCCTCTTCAGAATCTTGGGGGGTCCATTATTTCCGCTTGCATTCTTTATGCTGTATCGGAATTTTTATGGTTTTTCGGAATTCATGGTTCTAATGTATCCAATGTTTTTCTTAACGCACTTTTTGCTACACAGGCTTATGAAAATGCAGAAGCAGTGCTTGCGGGAGATGTGCCCGCACATGTGATCAACATGTTTTTTCTTGAGTCCTTTAAAGGACCAAGAGCCCTTGCCCTTGCTGTATTGCTGGTATGGTACTGCAAAAGCCAGCACATGAAGAGCATTGGAAAGGTAGCCATTATTCCCAGTATTTTTGGAATCACGGAGCCAATGAAATTTGGAATACCAATGGTACTGAATGTGTGGCTGATCATCCCCATGACCTTTGCTCCGGTTGTCAGCATCTTGATTGCCTATGCAGCGTCCATGGCCGGCTTTTTACCAGTTGTCAGTGCAAATGTGTCAAGACTGCTACCGCCTCTGCTCCAGGGCTTTCTTGTAGCCGGGTGGCAGGGCGCCTTAATACAGCTGATACAGCTTTTTGCAATCATTGCCCTTTACCTGCCCTTCATTTACCGGGTGGATAAAGAGGCAAAGGAGAAAGAAAACGGAGCCCAGTAGCTGCTCCTGGAGGGAAGTTTTATATGGAAAAATACATTCCTTTAGAAGGAACCTTTAATTTCCGCGACATGGGAGGTTATCATACAGAGGACGGGCGGCGGATAAAGACTGGTCTGGTGTTTCGCTCTGATTCACTACATAAGCTTTCTGATGGAGATTTAAAAAAGCTGATGGAAATGAATATCCGCACTGTAGTGGATTTTCGCTCCCATTCGGAACGAGAGGTTCAGCCGGACCGGCTTCCTAATGGAGTAAAGCTGGAGGTACTGTCTCCTGATGGAGAGACAGCAGCCCTGGCAAGCGCTTCTCACAAAGCTGATGAGGAAAAGATTGCAAGTCTGGCGGTATGGGAGAAAACCGCCCAGGGTCATGGCTTTCTAATAAATAATTTAAACGCCATGGAAGGGCAGATGAGGTCTTTCGTAACATCGGAAAACAGCGTAAGAGCGTATTCTTCCTTTTTAAGGCTGCTGATGAAAATTGATTCCATTCCCCTGGTTTTCCATTGCAGGGGAGGAAAGGACCGCACTGGATGGGCGGCAGCCCTGTTTCTTTCCATATTGAAAGTGCCCAGAGAGGAAATCATCAGGGATTATTTAAAAACTGCCTGTTATAACAGTGAGCGCAATAAAAAGCGTATGGATCAATACCGCCAATATACGGATAACAAGGTGATTCTTGATTATCTTTCAAGCCTTATGGAAACAAAAGAGAATTATATCAGGGCTGCCTTTGAGGAAGTGGACCGGCTGGGAGGAATGGACACCTATCTGGATAAGGTCTGCGGGTTTTGCAAGGCTGACAGAACACGTCATAAGGAGATTTATTTGGAATAGACCGGAAAACTGTTGATATATTAAGCGGCAGGCGGATGAAGATACGGATTTTACAAAAAGACTGATAAAGGGACACCGCTTAATAGTAGTGTTCCTTTTTTTGCAGAAAGACTGATTTGTCTATTTCTTTGATGATTATAGTGTCAGATATTTAACGAAAATTTTTGATAATATACGGATTAGTTATGAGCGAATAAATGACTTTTACATACAGATATGCTAAAATGATATGAAAGAGTAATAGATTTTTGTTCACCAAGGTTGTTTTACAGGAAATGCAAAGGGGTGCAGGGAGGGACGATGAAAACATTTGATTATGGAGTAAAGGAACAGTTGGGGATCCATGCAAGACCGGCAGTAATGCTGGCCATGGAGTGTAAAAGGTATGAATCTAAAATTATTATTTCTCTTAATGGGAAAAACGCTGATGCATCTGATGTGGTGGCAATTATGGGGTTAAATATCAAATTTGGTGATACGATCAGGGTGGAGGTCACCGGGAAAGACGAAGATATGGCATATGACAGGATAAAGGATTTTTTCTTTCACAGCCTTACTCTTTGATGATTTGGAGGCTGAATAATTGAAAAAGGCATAGTAAAAAACCATGGGAGTAACCGGAGATCAATGCGGCTGCTCCCATGGTTTTTTTGCATAAGTGCCGTTGAAAAATAATTTTTCTGATATACTTATAGGTTAGGAAGGAATATTGACTAAAATTGCACGCGGTGAGTGCAAATATATATTTGTAATAGGTTTTAACTGCCATTATAATAATTCCAGACCTGATAAGGGAAAAGAATTTAGAAACTTACAGAAAAGGTTTACCATTAATAAGAAACGGGGGAGAAATTATATGAAAGAATTTGAATATGTCATAAAAGAAGCCGTAGGTATTCATGCAAGGCCAGCAAGCCTGTTAGTCAAAGAAGCCTCGGGTTTTAAAAGTACTGTCAGGATTTACAGGAACGAAAATCAGGCAGATGCTAAAAAGCTGTTATCCATCATGTCATTGGGGGTAAAGTGCTCGGAAACAGTGAGATTCGTTGTTGAGGGAGAAGATGAAGAAGCAGCAGCATGTAAGCTTCAGGAGTTTTGCCGGAAAAGTCTATAACACAAGAAAATAGGTTGGAGTGTTTTGAAACGGGGTGATCATATGCAGAGCAAGCAGATAGAACTGATTAACTATATGATGGAACATAAGGCAAGGGTATTGACATCCCAGCAGCTGGCCAATGTTTTAGACATTTCCATGCGTTCCGTAAAAACTTATATTTCCCTGATAAATGAAGCAGGAAAAGGGAAGGCCATTATATCAAATAAAAACGGATACACCTTAAATATACCCGTGGCAAAAAGCCTGCTGGCCCAGGAAAATATTGTCATTCCACAGACATATGAAGAAAGGTCCACCTATGTGATCAAAGCCTTTTTTCTCCAGCATACCAGCAGCCTGGATCTTTACCGTATGGCGGATGAATTATATGTCAGTGATTCTACGCTGAAGGCTGATATGAAAAAGATGAACATGCGGTTTAAAAGCTTTCATATTGTGTTTGCAATTGAGAGAGATCAGATCAAACTTCAAGGGGCAGAAAAAAATATCAGAAAGCTGTTCAGCTACATTCTTTATGAAGAAGTGGATAACCACTACGTGGATTTACAGATATTAAAAAGCAATTTTAAAAACATTGATATTGATTCCATGCTCCCTGCCGTAAAACAGATATTTTCAAAGAACGATTATTACATCAATGATTTGGCTCTGAGGAATATGCTGCTTCATCTGGTTATCATCATCGAGAGGATTCAGGAAGGGAAGACGATTCCTTCCATGGCAAGGGCGATCCAGGATAAGGATTCTGAAAACGAGTGTACCACAGAGCTGTGCAAAAGGCTGGAACAACAGTTTTCTATTACCATTAATGAAGAAGAAAGGCGTGAAATCAACGTATTATTCAAATCCAGCACAAATTTTGTTGTTACCGGGGGCATGCAGGAGGTACGGGCTCTGGTGGGTAATGAGATTATAGAGGAATCAAAGGAGCTGGTTTATTTAATCCAGCAGGCTTATGCCGTCAATCTGAACACGGAAAACTTTATCATTCCTTTTGCTCTCCACTTAAAAAATCTTTTGCTGAGAGCAAAAAACAGCACCAATATAAAAAATCCCATGCTGGAATCCATACAATCCCAGCATTTGATATTATTTGATATGGCCTTATATGTTTCCTTACAGCTGGAAAAAAAACATAAGATATGCATCAGCCAGGATGAAGTGGCATTTATAGCCCTGCACATAGGAGGGGAGATAGAAAGGCAGAAAAGCAACAATCCAAAGGTGCGGGTGGTTCTGCTGTGCCCAAGCTATATGAACATAGAAACCAGGCTGTACAATGAGCTTTTGATTAATTTCAGCAGTGACATTAACATCGTTGCATCAGTAAGGGATTCCCATCAGTTGTCTGATGTGAATTTTGACTTACTCATTTCCACTGTGAGGATCAAAGTACCTGTGGCCTGTGAAACTGCCGTGGTATCACCCTTTATGACCTCAGGGGACAAGCTGGAAATACAGGGGAAAATAGATCATGCCCTGAATAATAAGAAAAATAAGATGCTGGCAAGACATTTTAATGATTACTTTGAAAAGGAATTGTTTTTTGTGTCCAATGGTCCGTTGGACAAAATGGAGGCAATTGATGTACTGGTGGATAATTTATACGAAAAGGAATACGTACGGAGAGATTACAGGGAACATGTGCTGCTGCGGGAAAAAGCTGCCTGCACAGCATTTGGAAAAATCGCCATCCCTCATTCCGTTGAAATGAATGCCTATAAGACCTCTGCTTCCGTGATGATTTCCAGCAAAGGCATACGGTGGGAAAACCAGATTGTTTACGTGGTTTTAATGATTGCCATTAATAAACTGGATAATCATGTATTTAAGGAATTATATGAGTCATTAGTTATGATATTTTCAGAGGAAACCAATATTGAGCTGTTTCGGGAATGCAAGTCCTATGAGGAATTCGAAATCACATTAAAATCCATTGTCAGCTGAGAACAGGGAGAGAAGAATCAATGATTGATTGCATGGCAGAGTGCAAAACGCAATTTGATTTTTCTCTTTTTTTTAATCATAATGAATCCTGTAAGTGAGATGCAGAGGGGTTCGAATTTTGAAGGAAGGAGAAACAATCAATGGGCGATCTAAGGATTATATTGTGCTGTGGTGCCGGCATGTCCAGCGGATTTCTTGCCAACGCTGTAAAAAAAGCCAGCAAAAGGAGGAAAATGAATGTATCGGTTGCTGCCCATGCAGAAAGCAATGTCATGTCTGTAGTAAAGGAAGGGGCTGACATTCTTTGTATTGGACCGCATTACGGATCAAGGTATGATACGTATAAGGAATTATGTTCGGAGTAT
>JAEWRS010000177.1 GCA_023398855.1 Bacillota bacterium | reverse complement strand
AATCAAAGGAGGCTTCTATGACTATAAAATTAAAAACAGTAATATTGGAATGTAATGATATTCCGCAGATGTTATCTTTTTATACCGGCCTTTTGCATTGGCCAGTGGTCTTTAAACTGGAAACTTTTGTAGGAATACATTCACAGGAAGATGAAACGGGAATTGCTTTTCAATATGATGAAAATTACATTCCCCCTAAGTGGCCAGCACAACCGGGACAGCAGCAGATGATGGTTCATTTGGACTTTGCCGTAGCTGACAAAAAAGAATTAAAAGAAGCAATGGAAAAAGCGGTAAAATTAGGTGCCCGAATTGCTGATGAGCAATATGGGGGGGAAGAATGGGTTACCATGCTCGATCCAGCTGGCCATCCATTTTGCTTTGTAGTTTGGAATCATGTGTAATAAAACCTATGTCTCAGTCGAAAAGCAGTATTCTGTAAAGTAAGAGTACTGCTTTGTTACCGGTATAATTTGCATAACCATCAATTTTTCTTCCCATGAAATACAAATTATGTTAACAGTCTCTTTGAGGAGTAAGTCTTGCTCCCGTATAAAAATACGGCATCCTGCTTAGTAAGATGCCGTATTCCTATTATCTTTTATAAGCTCTAATACTTTCCTAATTTCATGTGTCCGGCAAGCTCTGTTTTAGATCTTTGCTTAATTACCCATGCCTCATTCTTTGCCTGAGTAAATGCAGATACACATTTGGGATCCAGATTATCTGCAATTCCCTCCTGACTCAGTGCAATAATCTTTTCTGCTAACGTTATCACTTCCATATGAATGGCATTGGTACGATCAGAACGATATATCTTTTCTGCATCTTCATCATTGAGCTTTTCAAATTTCTCAGCACCCACATTACATTTGGGACACTTTTCAGGAGCAGCTTCACCTTCGTAGATATAACCGCATACGGAACATTTGAATAACTTCATAAATATATACCTCCTTTGATTGGAAAAATTGGTTCTAAATAATATATTAACCTTTATACTGCATTTGTCAATCTCTGGCTGTTATTTATTTCCTCTCATTCTCAAATATACCAGTGTACATAACCTGACTGCTGATGTAAGATATAAAAAAATACAAATGGGGTATACATATGCACAATTTAAATAATAAAAACGATTCCCTTCAGGACTATATCGCTTTGGGACTCAGTCTGGGTCTATTATTGGGGGCAATGATAAACAACCTGGGAGTGGGTTTAATCATGGGGATCTCATTGAGCTTTTTGCTAAATAAAGGATATTTTAAAATTCATTAATACTACATAATTTATTGATACATTTTCTTTTGCATACAATCATATAATAGCTAAAATTGAGTCTTGCAGCATATGGAGGCTTATGACTAAAATATCAGACGATAATTATCTTGATCTGTTAATAAACAATGAATTTGTAAAAGGTTTGAGTGAAACATATGATATGACTTATATAAATAGCAGATACTCCGTTCTTCATGCACCTGCTGATGAATTTGCCATGTGCCTTCTTGGAAAACAGCCTTATTCCATATTTCCGCGCATTTTCACCCTTACTTCTACCTTTAGTCTGGAAAAATCCAGCGTAAAATCGTTTCAATATAATCCTAATTTCTCATTGTTTGGCCAGGGTGTTCTCATTGGATTCGTTGACACTGGAATAGACTATCAGCATCCTGCTTTTCTTTATAATGATGGTACCACGCGTATTATCTCCATCTGGGATCAAACCATATCAGATGGCACTCCTCCGGAGAATTTCACATTTGGGTCGGAGTATAAGAAAGATTCTATTAACCTTGCATTAAATGACAGCGACCCTCTATCTATCGTCCCAAGCCACGATGAGAATGGGCATGGAACTATGCTGGCCGGTATTGCCTCCGGGTCTCCTGATTTTATGGAAGATTTCAGTGGGGTGGCCTCTAAAACGGAACTGGTGATTGTAAAATTAAAACAAGCCAAACCATACAACCGAATAATTTTCTGCATCAGAAGCGACGTAGAATGTTATATGGAAACCGACATCATGCTGGGTATCGAATATCTCCGTTCCGTCGCCTTAAAATTAGACCGTCCTCTGGTTATCTGCATTGCACTGGGATCCAGCCAGGGCGAACACGATGGGGCTGGCAGACTTTCGGCCTATGTAAACAGCCTTGCCACACATCATGGCCTGTCAATATGTATTTCTGCCGGAAATGAAGGCAGCAGCTCCAGACATTATTAAGGAACATTAAATACTCCTGAATTCAGTAATATTTTTGAACTGCGGGTTGGCCATGAGGATCATGATTTCTTTTTTGAGCTTTGGAATCATTCTCCATAACGGCTGGTCATTTCGATTACATCACCTTTAGGGGAAAATACTCAGACCATTCATCCCAAACTAGATGAATGCCGGGAATTTAGAATGATTTATGGATCGACTACCTTATATATCAATAATATTATCATGGAAGAGAATACCGGCATGCAGCTTATACTGGTACGCTTCAAGAATGCCATCAGCGGCTTATGGAAAATCCAGGTTACTAATATTGATAAGCACGAATCCTCCTTTAACGTCTGGCTTCCTTCCGGTCCAATCATAACAACAAATACTTTCTTTCTTGAAGCAACGGCAGATGTTACGGTTACAAATCCTGGGAATGCTATTTCCCCCCTTACTGTGACCGGGTACAATCAGTATAATGACAGCATTCTCATTGAAGCCAGCAGAGGTTTTTCCACATCCGGACTCCCGATTCCCGATATTGCTGCCCCCGGGTTTCAGCTTACGTGTCCATTGCCGGATAGAGCCTACGGGAATGCCACCGGTACCGGGGCCGCCGCTGCACACGTTGCGGGAATACAGGCGATGATCATGGAATGGGCCATTCTCCGCGGCAATTATACCA
>JAEWRS010000154.1 GCA_023398855.1 Bacillota bacterium | reverse complement strand
GAATTAATACAAAGGGGAATATGTTTCTGACACAGGCAGTTGCAAACCAGATGCTCAAACAGCCCATGGAAGGGAAAAAGAGGGGAACCATCATCAATATTTCATCCTGTTCTGCCGTTGTATCCAGTATAAACCGTGGAGAGTATTGTGTCTCCAAAGCAGGCATTTCTATGCTTACCACCCTTTATGCGGACCGTCTTGCCGGAGAAGGTATTTTTGTACACGAAGTTCGTCCGGGCGTTATTGCTACGGACATGACCAGTGGGGTACAGGAAAAGTATGACACCCTGATTGAGCGAGGTGCATTCCCAATCACCAGGTGGGGGAGGCCAGAGGACGTGGCTGATGCTGTCAGTGTCTTTTGCAGTGATAAATTCCTCTATACAACCGGAAATTATATTGATGTAGACGGAGGCTTTCATATCCAGAGGTTATAATAAGCCTGATAAAACTATGTGAATGGGGCTGCTGCAAAATGTGAAATTGGCAGCAGCCCCATTAATTCTGTAAAGAAAGGCGGATCAGATGAAACGACAGATATTGGATAAAGTACAATTGTATCATATGAACACGGTAATTGTGGGAACCGGAGCAGCCGGATTCAATGCGGCGGATCAGCTGTGGGCTTTAGGGCAGAAAGATATAGCGATTGTGACGGATCATGTGGGAGCGGGAACCTCCAGGAACACGGGATCTGACAAACAGACCTATTATAAGCTGACACTTTGCGGAAATGATCCTGACAGTGTGGGAGATATGGCTGATACGTTGTTTAGCGGACAGTGTATGGACGGTGATATTGCCTTGTGCGAAGCGGCATTATCTGCCAGGTGTTTTTTAAAGCTTGCCAATCTCGGCGTGAATTTTCCCCAAAACAGGTGGGGAGAATTTGTTGGCTACAAGACGGATCATGATCCCAGGTGCCGTGCAACAAGTGTAGGCCCATACACGTCAAAACAGATGACAGAGTGTCTGGAACAGGCAGTCAGGGAAAAAAATATTAAAATGTTTGACAGGATGCAGGTAGTTAAGATTCTTTCCGATGGGGAAAGGGTGTATGGTCTGCTATGCCTGGATCTGAGCTGCCCTGATGATGACGAAAGGCGTTTTGTGCTTTTTTCCTGTAAAAATATTGTGTTTGCCACCGGCGGACCGGCAGGCATGTACGCGGACAGCGTGTATCCGGCAGGACATTATGGATCCAGCGGTCTGGCGTTTGAGGCAGGGGCAAAAGGGAAAAATCTGACAGAATGGCAGTATGGGATAGCGTCAATTCAGCCTCGGTGGAACGTATCAGGAACCTATATGCAGGTACTCCCCCGTTTCTTTTCAACAGATGAAAATGGCAATGATGAGCGTGAGTTTTTATTGGATTTCTTTGAAAGCCGGGAAGCAATGCTCAGCAGTGTTTTTCTTAAAGGTTATCAATGGCCTTTTGATGTAAGAAAGCTTTCAGGAGGAAGTTCGATCATTGATATTCTGGTATACATGGAAAAAAGCAGTGGCAGACGGATATTTCTGGATTTCCGCGAAAATCCGGGCAGGGAACCGGTGAGCTTTGAAAATCTGGATCAGGAGGCCTTTGAATATTTAAGCCGTGCAGGGGCATGCTTTGGAACTCCAATTGAGAGATTGTGCCATATGAACATGCCTGCGGTGGACTTTTATCTTGACAGAGGAGTGGACTTAAGGACGCAGCCTCTTGAAATTGCTGTGTGTGCTCAGCACAACAATGGAGGCTTGGCTGCTGATGCATGGTGGCATACGGATGTAGAAGGACTCTTTGCGGCCGGCGAAGTCTGCGGTAGCCATGGTGTCTATCGTCCGGGGGGGAGTGCTTTGAATTCTGGTCAGGTCGGTTCGGCAAGAGCTGCGCAGTACATAGCAGCCAGGAGACAGGGAGAACCTGATAATACGGGAGAGAGCTTTGAAAAGATTGCCGGAAATGCGTTATCTGATACGGAAAAGCTGGTATCACAGGTTATGGTTGAGAAAGAAGGAAAAGTTCCGGCGAGAGAGCTATGGAGCCGTGCAGCCATCCGTATGAGCCAGTTTGGAGCGGCAATACGGAATCCTCAAAAGATTGAACTGGCTATCATGGAGGTTCAAGAGGAGCTTCTGCATTTGGGTGATATTATATGTGTGAAAGATGGAAGGGAACTCTGGCGTGTCTTTCGGCTGAGAGATATGCTGATCAGCCAGTTTGTGTATCTCTCCGCAATGAAAGATTACGTTGATCATCAAGGAAAGAGCAGAGGCAGCGCTCTTTATACGGACCCTAGTGGGCAGAAACCAGATCCCAGGCTGCCGGAAGAATTTACATTCTGCCTGGATAACGGCAGCGGTGCAGATTTGATACAGGAGGTTTCTTATAAGAACGGGAAGGCTGGATTCCAATGGAGAAAGGTAAGAGCGATTCCTGAGGATGATAATTTCTTTGAAAATGTGTGGAGA
The DNA here is from genome assembly GCA_023398855.1 of Bacillota bacterium. GTDB lineage: Bacteria > Bacillota > Clostridia > Lachnospirales > Lachnospiraceae > Lacrimispora. Next base: position 1,101 of record JAEWRS010000154.1, on the reverse strand, counting down.
CAATATAGAGAAAATCAAAATATTTATTAATAGGATATGATAATCACTCAGGCTGGTCTTACACATAGAAATCGCATCAGGCTTACCTGATTGTCAGCGGAATAGAAAAATCCCTGTGTCACATGACACAGGGATTTTTCTTAGGATTTTCGGATTTCAAAAAGGGTGAAAGGATATTTGATACATTGTGCATTTCTTATGTTCTTAGTATAGCACACTGCTTCTAGAAAAGTTTGTATATTATTTGAATAGATTAAGAAGATTTTCTTAATTCATACGCCCTGGCGGATTGTCCCATATGACTGGTATGGGGAAATAAACAGAAATGCCCCGAAATAAAATATTAAAAAAGATAACGTTTTTTTTACGGCAGGAAATAGGGAGATGATTCATTTGCGGCACCATGAAAATTCAGCGAACAGATTTCTTTAGATCTGTTCAGGTGCCGGACCGCCTGTAACCATCCCGATGAAAAATTTATCGAAATTTGTAGGTCGATATATGCTATTTTTCGTTAATCTTTGGTATATAATATTACTATGGGGGTGAAAGATAGCATGGGCAGAACTTGGCATTTATTTCCGGGAATCTACCGTAACAGAAGTATACGGAATTGTTTAAGAGAGCTGGAAAGCAACGAGGATTATGCAATATATTATAATGACGGAATATTCCAGTTTGAGCGGAAGCAAAAGAATAAAAAAATTGTTTGTGAGATTAGTGTAGGTGCTTTTTATGAGATCTGTCATGGATTGAATGATAAAACGGAGATCGATAATCGAATAAATGATTTTATTCTGCAGCAATTATATTTAAAAGGCGTTGAATCAGAGTGATTTTACCAGCAGCAGTACATAATCAGAAGATGGTTAAAGCGGGCGTCCGGCAGGAGCCCGCTTTAACCATCTTTTGCTGTTTACCAGGGAAAATGTTATAAAATAATGACTTCCGGTTAATCTCTAAAAAAGAATCGAGCGGGCCAGTTGGGTCAGTACCTCCTCACACCGTAAAATATCTTGGCAGGGGACAAATTCGTCGGGTTTATGGGCCATTTCTAAATCACCAGGTCCATAGGACATGCAGTTGTGGTTGTGAAGTTTT
>JAEWRS010000493.1 GCA_023398855.1 Bacillota bacterium | reverse complement strand
ATGTGTGGTGCCTGCCGCGTCACAGTCGGAGGAGAGGTAAAATTCGCCTGCGTGGATGGACCGGAGTTTGACGGTCACCTGGTCAATTTTGATGAGGCCATGAAGCGCCAGATGATGTATAAATCGGAAGAAGGGCGCGCAGCTTTAAAAGAGCGTGAAGGCGACAGTCATCACGGCGGCTGCGGATTGTGCGGAGGTAACGAGTAATGGATGTATTAAAGAAAGTACCTGTAAGAGAACAGGATCCCAAGGTAAGGGCGACAAACTTTGAAGAGGTATGTCTTGGATATAATGAAGAAGAAGCAAAAGAAGAAGCAAGCCGCTGCATTCAGTGCAAAAACCCCAGGTGTGTGGCAGGTTGTCCTGTATCCATTAATATACCTGGCTTTATCAAAGAAGTGGAAAACGGAAATCACGAGGAAGCAGCAAAGGTTATTGCCCTGTCTTCCGCCCTTCCGGCAGTCTGCGGCCGTGTGTGCCCTCAGGAGAGCCAGTGCGAAGGCCGTTGCATCCGCGGAATAAAGGGAGAGCCTGTTTCCATCGGAAAGCTGGAGCGTTTTGTAGCAGATTGGTCCAGAGAGCATGGTTTCGTACCGGCAGCGCCGGAAAAAACTAATGGCAAGAAGGTAGCTGTCATCGGTTCCGGTCCTTCCGGACTGACCTGTGCAGGAGATTTGGCAAAGCTTGGTTATGAGGTTACCATTTTTGAGGCCCTTCATGAGGCGGGCGGCGTATTGACCTATGGTATTCCTGAATTCCGTCTTCCAAAGGATGGTGTGGTTCAGCCGGAAATTGACAATGTAAGAAAGCTTGGTGTGAAGATCGAGACCAATGTAATTGTTGGTAAGTCCGTGACCATTGATGAACTTTTGGATGAAGAAGGTTTCCAGGCTGTATTTATCGGTTCAGGAGCAGGACTCCCCATGTTTATGGGAATTCCCGGAGAGAATGCCAACGGCGTATTCTCTGCCAACGAATATTTAACCAGAAGCAACCTGATGAAGGCGTTCCGAAGTGATTACGATACGCCTATTGTGGCAGGCAATAAAGTAGCAGTGGTAGGCGGAGGCAACGTTGCAATGGATGCGGCCAGAACAGCCCTGCGGCTTGGTGCAGAGGTACATGTTGTATACAGAAGAAGCGAGGCAGAGCTTCCTGCAAGAGTGGAAGAAGTTCATCACGCAAAGGAAGAAGGAATTATTTTTGATCTTTTGACCAACCCGTTAGAAATCTTAACTGATGAAAAGGGCTGGGTAAAAGGAATGAAATGCATCAGAATGGAGCTTGGTGAGCCGGATGCTTCCGGCAGAAGAAGACCTGTGGAGATAAAGGGATCGGAATTTGTCATTGATGTGGATACTGTTATCATGTCATTGGGAACATCCCCAAATCCGCTAATATCCAATACAACAAAAGGATTGGATATTAATAAGCGCAAATGCATCATTGCTGAGGAATCTACAGGAAAGACCAGCAAGGAAGGTGTTTATGCCGGAGGGGATGCCGTCACAGGAGCTGCAACCGTGATTCTGGCTATGGAAGCCGGACGGTCTGGAGCCAGAGGGATCCATGAATATCTTTCTTCAAAGGAATAATCCGGATAGTCAAAGGGCCGCCATTTTACTGGCGGTCCCTTTGAAAGGTTGTGTCACAATTTATGAATAAAAAAGTTGATTTATTAAATGGCCATATTTTTACCTCCCTTACCGGTCTGGCCTTCCCTATCATGATTACTGCACTGGTCCAGATGGCTTACAACCTGACGGATATGGCATGGATCGGGCTGGTCGGTTCTCCGGCCGTTGCGGCAGTGGGGGCTGGAGGCATGTATGTCTGGCTTTCCCAGGGGGTTGTTGCCCTTGCAAAAATGGGTGGCCAGGTAAAGGTAGCCCATTCCCTGGGAAAGGGAGATAAGGAGGAGGCAGCAGTCTATGCTTCCGGTGCAATTCAGCTGGGTTTGTTATTTGCACTGCTTTACGGGGCTGTATCGTTTTTTGGAGCAAAGCCATTGATTGGCTTTTTTGGACTGAATGATATTTCAGTGGTAAATAATGCCCAGGTTTATTTGAAAATTACCTGTGGCTTCATTATATTTTCTTATATGAATGTGATTATCACCGGGATCATGACGGCGATGGGGGACAGCCGGACACCCCTGCTCGCTAACTTTATTGGCCTGGTTTTGAATATGGTGCTGGACCCGCTTCTGATCTTTGGCTTAGGTCCTATAAAAGGTTACGGGGTAGCAGGGGCCGCCGTTGCAACGGTCATGGCACAGGCCGTTGTGACCATTGTGTTTGTGATCATCATAAAAAAGGACCGGATGTTGTTTGGCAAAGTGAAGGTATTTCATAAGGTTTCCTGGGATCATATGAAAGTCATGATTCAGATAGGATTTCCTGCTTCTGTGCAAAACTTGATCTATACCAGTATTTCTATGGTACTGACCCGGTTTGTGACCGGGTTTGGTGATACGGCTGTGGCTGTTTTACGCGTAGGCGGTCAGATTGAATCCATATCCTGGATGACGGCAGACGGATTTGGTGCTGCTATTAATTCTTTTGTTGGGCAAAATTACGGGGCAGGACAGTATGGAAGGGTGAAAAAGGGTTATTTTACGGCCACTGGGGTCATGTTTTTCTGGGGGCTGCTCTGCACCCTTCTTTTGATCAGCTTTCCTGAGCAAATCTTTGGATTATTTATACATGAGGCAGAGGTCATTCCAATGGGAGTAAGATATCTGGTGATACTTGGGCTTTGCCAGATGTTCATGTGCATTGAACTGACAACAATAGGAGCTCTGTCGGGTCTGGGTAAAACGCTTCTCTGTTCAGTGATCAGTGTTATATTTACTTCTGCCAGGATCCCTCTTGCCATGATTCTAAGCGGCACTGCCCTGGGTCTTGACGGAATCTGGTGGGCATTTACCATTTCAAGCATTATGAAAGGAATCTTATTCTTTTTCTCGTTTCTTATGGTGGCAAGAAGACTGCCCCAGGCAAAAAGAAAGACCTGATTCAATATCATGGGGAAAAAGCAATTATTTTGGCGGTGAAAAATATTAAAATTATCCAAAATAGGACTTGAATTTTACCATGGTTATACGGTAACATATAAGGTAGAAAAAAGGGGAAAAGGAACTGACGATGAAACGAAAAACACAGATTATGTATGAAAGAAACAGAAAATTGCTGCAAAAGCTTCTCTGCGGCCTGTTAGTAAGTGCTATGGTCTGCGGCCAGACGGTTCCCGCCTGGGCTACGTCAAAAGCGGAAAAAGAGAAACAGGAAGCTCAGAAAAAATTGGAAGAGGCAAATAAAAAGGCACGGGATGCGGAAAATAAAAAGAGCGTCGCCCAGAATCAGGTATCAAAGCTGACCACTGATCTGACTGCTCTTTTGTCTGATATCAAGGTTCTGGAAAGTGATATGAGCAACAAGGAAGCAGAGATTAACCAGGCAGAGCTGGACTATGCCGAGGCTAAAAAAGATGAAGAAAAGCAGTATGCTTCCATGAAAAAGAGAATCCAGTACATGTACGAGAAGGGAGATACGGAATATCTGGATATTTTCCTTCAGGTGAAAAACATGTCCGATCTTCTGAATAAGGCGGAATACGTAGAAGGAATTTATACATATGACCGGAATATGCTGATCAATTTTCAGGAGACAAAACAGAAGGTGGCTGATTATAAATCAGATCTAGAAGAGGACAAGGCTGAGATGGAGGTCATGGAGCTGGAGTACAAGGACCAGCAGTCCCAGTTGGAGACTTTGATCTCTACGAAGAAAAAGGAAGTATCCAATTTTGACAGCCAGCTTGCACAGGCCAAGCAGGATGCGACTGTTTATGCCCAGACGGTTGCAAAGAAAAATGAGGAAATCCGTAAGACAAAGGAAGAGGAAGCCAGGAGGAAGGCAGCGGAAGAAGCCAGAAAAAAGGCAGAGGAAGAGGCCAGAAAGAGGGCTGCGGCTAATAGCGGCCAGAGGCCTAATTCACCCGCCAACAACAAGTATACAGGCCCAACGGCCAACAAGAGCAATGGCGGAACAGCGGAAGGACGTGCAGTAGCGGATTATGGTCTTCAGTTTGTGGGAAATCCTTATGTATTTGGAGGAACCAGCCTGACCAGCGGTGCAGATTGTTCCGGATTTGTATTGTCCGTATACAGACATTTCGGGTATTCGCTTCCAAGAAGTTCTTCAGAGCAGCGTTCCGCAGGTCGCGAGGTATCATATTCCGAGGCCCAGCCCGGAGATTTGATCTGCTATGCAGGCCACATAGGGATCTATATCGGGAATGGTCAAATCGTTCATGCAAGTTCACCGGCAACCGGAATTAAAGTTGGTACTGCTACATACAGAACGATTCTTTCTGTCAGGAGAATCTTATAAAGAATTATAGAAAGCAGGGAGGATTTGTTCCTCCCTGCCATTTTTGGAAAAAATGCTTGCGGAAACCGACATAATATGAGAAAATATGATCAAGTATGATGTGATATAATTAACAAAGTACTGTTCACAATGATTACTTATTTGAAAGGAGTATTAACATGATTTATTCACAGGAAGTAGAAGAGATGTGTATAGTGGCACAAGGCGTTCATCACGGTGCTGCTCCAATCCCGGAAGAAGCGAAATGGGTAAAATCTAGAGAAGTTAAAGATATATCCGGCCTGACACATGGCGTTGGCTGGTGTGCTCCCCAGCAGGGCGCATGTAAGTTGACTCTTAATGTTAAAGAGGGCATTATTCAGGAAGCATTAGTAGAGACAATCGGATGTTCCGGCATGACACATTCCGCTGCTATGGCTGCAGAAATTTTACCAGGACTGACCGTTTTAGAAGCATTAAATACAGACCTTGTCTGTGATGCTATTAATACAGCAATGAGAGAATTATTCTTACAGATTGCATACGGAAGAACTCAGAGTGCTTTCTCTGAAGACGGACTTCCTGTAGGTGCAGGTCTGGAGGATTTAGGAAAGGGTCTCCGTTCACAGGTTGGAACCATGTACGGAACATTAAAGAAGGGTCCTCGTTATTTAGAGATGGCGGAGGGTTATGTAACCGGCATTGCTTTAGATGAGGAAGACCAGATTATTGGCTATCAGTTCGTAAGCCTTGGAAAGATGACTGACTTCATCAAAAAAGGCGATGATCCGAACACTGCTTGGGAAAAGGCAAAGGGACAGTACGGCCGCGTTGCAGACGCTGCTAAAATCATTGACCCAAGACATGAATAATCGGATTGTCGGAATATTGTCAGTTACCGGTTATCAAAGCGAAGATATTTGGCCAATAATAAGGAGGACAAGATAATGGCATTATTTGAATCATATGAGAGAAGAATTGACAAAATCAATTCTGTGTTAAACAGCTATGGTATTGCTTCTATTGAAGAAGCTGAAAAGATTACAAAAGATGCAGGCTTAGATGTTTATGAGCAGGTTAAGAAGATCCAGCCCATCTGCTTTGAGAATGCTTGTTGGGCTTACATAGTAGGTGCAGCCATTGCCATTAAAAAAGGCTGCAGAAAAGCATCTGACGCGGCTGCAACTATTGGAGAGGGACTTCAGGCTTTCTGTATTCCAGGTTCCGTTGCTGACCAGCGTAAAGTAGGTCTGGGACACGGCAACTTAGGAAAGATGCTCCTGGAAGAAGAGACAGACTGCTTCTGCTTTTTAGCAGGACATGAATCATTTGCGGCAGCAGAAGGCGCAATCGGTATTGCTGAGAAGGCAAACAAGGTTCGTCAGAATCCATTAAGAGTTATCTTAAATGGTTTAGGAAAAGATGCAGCTCAGATCATTTCCAGAATCAATGGATTTACATATGTAGAAACAGAGATGGATTATTATACA
>JAEWRS010000138.1 GCA_023398855.1 Bacillota bacterium | reverse complement strand
ACCGACAGCAGGACAGGATTACCGCCATTATACGGAAATAATGGAATTTTTAAAAAGCTTAAACGACCAGGGGGTGACCATCCTGTTGATTACCCATGATATGCATCTGATGCTGGAATACACTCCTCACGCAATTGTGCTGTCTCAGGGGATGAAAATCGGAGATGCCAGTGCAGCCCGGATTCTTACGGATGAAGAGATTGCAGCCCAGGCTAATTTAAAGATCACATCATTGTATGACCTGGCAATAAAGTCGGAACTTCCAGACCCAACTGGATTTGTGCAGAATTTCATCAATTATGAAAGGGGGGCGCACCGTTCATGAAGGCAAAGCTGTTTGACTATATTGACAGGGATAATTTTATTTATAATCTGTCAGGGCTGACAAAATTGATCTGTTTTATCTGCATGACGTTTTCCGTTATGTTTTCTTACGACATCCGGTACATTTTGTTTGTTATGGTGTTGTCCGTCATTTTTTTTAAACTGTCCCAGCTGCAGTTTAAACAGATCAAGGTAATGACCATCTATGTGGCAGTTTTTTTACTGATTAATTTTGTATTAACCTATTTGTTCAGTCCCAGACATGGAACCCAGATCTATGGAACAAGTCATGAATTGTTCCGGTTCAGCAGCCGTTATACGGTGACATCAGAACAATTGCTTTATCAGATAACAAAGACTGTAAAATATGCATCAGTAGTACCTTTGGGAATGATTTTTCTCCTGACTACCAATCCCAGTGAGTTTGCGGCTTCCATAAACCGGGCCGGCTGTAATTATAAGGGAGCATATGCCCTGTCACTGACCCTCAGATATTTTCCTGATATGATCCGGGATTATCAGGATATCGCTCTGGCACAGCAGAGCAGAGGATTGGATTTGTCCGGCAAGGAGAAACTGGGCACGCGCATAAAGAATGTGATGAATATTTGTGTTCCCCTGATATTTTCCACATTGGACAAGATTGATTTAATCAGTAATGCAATGGATTTGAGAGGCTTTGGAAAGCATAAGAAGAGGACCTGGTATGTGGCCAAGCCCCTGAGAACTGGTGATTTGGGAGCAATTGTCTTTGGTATACTTATCCTGGCAGGATCTCTGTTCATGACATTTTTTATAAATGCTTCCAGATTTTATAATCCATTTGTATAATTCGGGCAATAAAATGTCTGTGTCATTCTCTGTTTCTGTTTGATGCATAAAGGTGACCCGTAGAAAAAATAAAAACAAGAGAAAGGAATCAATGATTATGAAACCAATTTTAGTATTTCAGACAGATTTTACTTATAAGGAGGGCGCTGTCAGTTCCATGTACGGAGTTGTAAAAAGTGTGGACAGAGAGCTGGAGATCATGGATGGAACACATGAGCTTCCCCAGTATGATACATGGAGTGCCAGCTACCGCCTGTACCAGAGTCTTCAATTCTGGCCGGAAGGAACCATCTATGTATCCGTTGTTGATCCGGGAGTGGGAACCAGCAGACGGCCCTGTGTTGCAAAGACAGTGGATGGGTATTATATTGTCACGCCGGACAATGGCGCCCTGACCCATGTGAAAAAAGAGATTGGAATTGCAGCTGTACGTGAAATTGATGAATCGGTGAACCGGCTGCGGGGAAAAGGAACAGAGGGAGTAGCTATTTTCCATGGCAGAGACCTGTTTGGTTATACAGCAGCCCGTCTGGCCAGCGGAATCATTGATTTTGAAGGCGTAGGTCCTGAATATCCGGTAGAGGAGATTGTAGAGCATCCTATTTTAGAACCAACAGTGACACCCGGTAAGGCGGAAGGGATTTTTGAAATCAATGATCCCAATTTCGGAAACCTGTGGACCAATATTCCCTTAAAGGATTTTAAAGAAGCTGGTTTTGAGTATGGTGATTTTGTAAATCTTGTGATAAAATATAAAGATAAGAGTGTATTTGAACAGAAAGTGCTGTTCCATCAGAGCTTTGGATTTGCTAAAAAGGGAGATCCCATGATTTACAACAATGAATTGATGAAGGTAGCGGTTGCTGTCAGTCAGGGAGATTTTAGCAGTGAATACCATCTTGGATACGGAGCGGAGTGGACGGTAGAATTTACAAAATAACCCTATAACATTTATCTCATTGGAGGAAGAGCTATGGAAAAGAAAATGTTTGAGTTCAAGACTAAAACAATTGTTGCCACCGGACTTGGCGCGGCCTTGTTCATGCTGCTGTTTATGTATGTGAAGGTTCCCACGGGAATCCCGGAAACGGATATACAAACGGCTTATGGAATCGGTGCGTTTTTCTCTGCCTTATTCGGACCCGTCGCAGGAGGCTTGATTGCATTTATTGGGCACGCATTGTCGGATTCCATTCAGTATGGCTCCGCATGGTGGAGCTGGGTGATCGCCAGTGGAGTATCCTGCTTTCTTATTGGACTGGTTTATCCCAAAATGAGAGTGGAGGAGGGAATTTTTGGAGTAAAGGATGGAATTCGTTTTAATCTTTATCAGTTTATTGCCAATGTGATTGCATGGGTGGTTGTTGCACCGGTGCTGGATATAGTGATATATGCGGAGCCTGTGAACCTAGTGTTCGCCCAGGGGATTGTAGCAGCGATTACCAATACTATTTCAGCGGGAATCATAGGAACAATTCTGTTGGTGCTTTACAGCAAGACTCGTTCTAAAAAGGGAAGTCTTTCAAAAGAGGGATAACATTGAAATAAGAGAAGGTTTTAAATGGACAGAATTTGCATGCCGGCAAATCCTGTCCATTTATCAATTCCCGTTTTTTTTGAAAAAAATGCTTGCAATGTAAAAAAAAATATGATATTATACAAAGGCTGTGGCATGATAGCTGTGAAACGTGAGGTTGCTGCTTATATAAGCAGGTTTTCCGTGGAGCGAATGTCAAGTTAGGAAACTGGCGACAAGTCACTGTACAATTTAAA
>JAEWRS010000063.1 GCA_023398855.1 Bacillota bacterium | reverse complement strand
ACCGACAGGACTGGCCAGTTAATTGAATCATGTCATATTGCTGCAGCTCATTGTTAATAAATTTGGGTTTTAAAAATCGTTCCATTAGCTGATAAATGTCTGTCCGGAGTAAATCCTCTATCTCGTATAAATATAGAGGAAAACGAATATTCTTTTCCAAACACTTCATCTGTTCTCCCTGCATCAGAGACAGTTTCCACTTATCCAAAAATAAATCGTTTTCCTTTTCTGTACCAACCCACATTTCATATTGAGCACCACTCTGAAAAAACATCTTTTTTATCTTTTCCGCTAATTCAAAGAGATAATAATAATTATTTTTCACATAAAAGTAAGTCGCCCGTCCTTTATCTTCGTAATTTTTAAATGCTGTTGGAAGCAGACTTTCTGCATCCTCATACTCTTTATCCCAGTACTCTCTTACTTTTGCTCCCGTCAATTTTTGGCACAACTTTACCTTTAAAAGCTGTAAGATACGATATGTAAGGTTATTCCCACCAAAATTAGTATCTCCATTCTCATAGCTGGTTTCCAAATCAATGGTATAGAATACCCGGTTGCTTTGAATCTGAAAACGACCGGAAGTCAAATCTGTTGTCCCACCGCCACAATCAATAATGAGCGCATGATACCAGTGGTTTTGCTCGTATTGGCCTTGCTCTAACAATTTATTTACATTGGAAAACAGAACTGCCATCCCTTCATCCAAGCTGCAATCAATCATCACACCGGAAATCAGATCAGCGAACAATTTCTCAAATTTCTTTTTCTGCCGAACTGGAGTCAACAATTGAACTGTTCCAAAGTCAAACTTAAACTGTTTTCGTGCCAGTTCCAACAAATACTCAAAAAAAGCTTTTAGCATCTCTCTGCGGCATAGTTCCACTTTGATACCGTTGCCTAGAATGACACGTTCCATTCGGTCCGGATCACTGATCCATCGTTTCATATCATAAAACACCGGCATGTCCTGATCCTGGTAGTTGTTCTGGCCCAGCATAACAGCCTCATAACCAAAGGCGAAGCTTATTGAGTCTCTATTGGAACCAACGACCCCTACTACACTGGGAATCACATGGCCATCCCGGCAAGCAGCGATTCTTCTGCTACCATCCGGCAGACATACTCCCATAGTCGTATTACAACTGCCAAAATCAATAATCAACGGCAGCTCTGTTTTTTCAATTGCTTTTACCTCAAGCTCCAGCAAAGGGAGGCGAATTGCACGAATCGTTCCCGGATATTCACTCTCCAATCCCCAATATTGTTCATATAAATACTCCGAATGCTGACTTGATGGGAAATACAAAAAGGAGTAATGATGCTTGTGTATATCACGAATTTCAACCCCCTTTCCTTTGCAGAGCCAATACTTCCCACCGATCTCCCTGAGGAAGCAGCAGGTATAAACCTGTAAACTTTCATCTACCAGCAGTAAATTGCCTTCATAAAGAGCGATATCAAAAGGCATAATCTGATATCCATCCATTTCATCCATAGCCATGTTCTCATATAAAACAACACTGGATGAGATCCCGATCTGATCACTTTCAACAAGTTGTAATATCTTTTTCTGAAATATATTCTGCAACCGCTCCAGCCCGTCCTGACAAAAATCATCAATATGCCGAACCTCTTTTCTTCCGCGAAAACGCATAATTAAGCGGACCAAACCTTCCCGGTCGAGGGGTGCAATAGAAGTAGACACCAGTCGTTCATTCCGGCAAATTTCCCGAAGCTGAAATGTTGTCATTTGCTCCAACTGGCTTTCTTTATAAACCTTCTTATTGCCATCTTTTTTCTTTCCTGGATTTAGTCGATATGTATACTGGCTCACTGATCTGTCTCCTTCTGGTACCCCGGGCCTGCTTCCCCATTCTGGCCGGTCTCCTGTTCGGCATCTCTTGATTTAGCAGCAGCACGGGCTGACATCTCCTGAGCTGCTGATTCCTCAGCCGCTTTTACTTCTTCTTTCGCCTTTTTTTCTTCTAATGCTTTAATTCCAGCTTCTGCTGCAGCAATTTTATCTTCTATTGCATCGCCTATTTCTACCAGCTCCCATCGATAATAGATAGACTGAGCGGTGCGGTAAAAAGTAATAGAAGATTCATACTGCTCTTCCTTCATCAGTGCATTTGCCGTATTTTCCAGTTCGATCGCCTGTTTCTGGTCGTTCGTTTTTTGTTGATTCTCTATCTCTTGGGTAGCTGCCTGGGACTCCTTTTCTTTTTCTTTCTCTTCTTTTACTGCCTGCGCAACCTCCGCTGTTTCAGAAGCCAGCCTTTCTTCTGCCGACAATTGCTTTTTTAAAGCTTCTTCCTTGCTTTGTTTATCATATAATGCTGTTGCTTTTTCTTTTGCCAGCTTATATGCTTCAATTGCTCCATTCAAATCATCGTAGCCTTCTCTCATTTCGCCAATCGAAATCCAGTCATATACTTCAATGTATGCTTTTGCTTGCCCTAGCTGGGATTCAATATACTTTTTTCCGACATTTCCTGCTTTGACGGATAATTCTCTTGCTGACAGATACAAATCCTGTGCTTTCACATATTCTCCGGCTAACTTGGCTTCATCTGCTAAATTGATCTGCTCTGTTAATTTTAAATACTGATTTGCGTCTGTTAAATCTTCCTGCTTATTTAATTCAGAGGCCAGCCTTCTTGCTTCGGCATATTCTTCTGCTGCTTTCTTATAATTATCATATCTAAGATATTCTTCTGCGCTTACCATACATTGTGCAAGACTGGTTTCTTTGGTTTTTAGATTCCAGTACCGCAGATACAGCGTGACAGAAATCATACCGGCAACCAATAATACCGGCAGCACCGTCATTAAAATCTGCTTTACAGAAACCTTCTTTTTCGGGGATTGGTACACTTTCGTTATAAAGGTAATAGCCAGAGAATAATTATCAATTTCCTGTTCTTCTTCCTGCCTTCCCAGGATTTGATCCTCAGCCCGCTCCAAAATATCTTGTGGCTCTGTTGCATCTTTTACAAATCCCAGTATATCTTCATCGCTGCAATTTTCCCATACTCCTCTGGTTAATTGAGCCAGAATATCTCCATTCTCCAACTGGGTTTTTGCAGAAACAGTAATCTTAGGTGTTCCTCTAATGCCCAAATACGAATATAAATTGTTGCGCTCCTGATGAAGGGCTGCCTGGTCCATTGGTAATTTTTCTGCTTCTATCAAATTCTGAGTAAGAGACTGGTCTTTGGTCTGAATAAGATATCTTCCATTGCGAACCAAATAAAAGCGGCTGTTTCCAACATGGCAAATACACAGCTTTCGGTAATCTGTTACTGCCATAGCAACGGAAGTCTTCAGACGCCTGCCTCTGCGTGCTTTGCTAAGCTCCTGGTGAGCCTGCATCATATAACGTTTTAAGGTACGTGCTCTCATGGTTGGATGTTCTCCAAAGCTTCGGATCAGACTTTCCACAGCAATTCTAGCACTATTTTCTTCCATATCATCATCCAGACTATCTGCCATGACATAGCATGCAAAATCATCCATCTCTACATAACCGAAGTAATCCCGGTTAGACAGTTTCTGTCCTTCCTGGGATAAATGCTGCGTCTGAAATTCAGAATTAACTCTTCTCATGATGTGCCTCCAACCGTTGTTGCCAACAACAGAACACTTCCATTTTCTTTATCCTGTGTTTCTTTCATTTCCGTTTCATCTATAATGCTTCTGGCCTTCTCTTTTAGCGTTATTTGTTCTAATAAGATCTCTTCAATTTCCATCCAGGACAGCTCTTCATAGATTCCCTGGCTAAGCATTACAATCAGATCGCCCTTTTTCAGCAATATTGGCGGTTTACAGATTTCTATTTCATGAAACCCATCCTTGCCCAGATAGTTCCATAGCTGTGTTTCTGTCTGACTCCAGATGGTTTCATTTTTTGAGAGAACGCCATCCTGATATGCTTTCCTGGCAAGAGCGTCCAGGGTCTGTCCCTTGCTTAGGGGAATCAATTCCTCATTTCGCAACAATGCGATCCTGATATTTCCTGCAAGTGCGTAAAAAAGATGAGTCTGACTAATAAAGAGTGCCGCCATACTGGAACCACCCCGCCGTTCTCCAATTGTTTGCTGTATCCTTCGGTGTGCTTCCAAAAAAGCTGTCTGAAAGAGATATTCCGGATTATGTAAGGTGTGATATTGCTCAAAAGCATCTAAAACTATATCCACTGCAATCTGTGCCGCAACTTTTCCTGTATTCTCTTTCCCAATACCGTCCGCCATAACGGCAGTAATTCCTGCCTCATTCTGACAAACCTGCACACAGTCTGATTGTAGTTCTTTATTTCCTGTTGTCTGCTCAATAGACCAGCCGGTTTCTGCATGCTTCCTTTTGCGGCTCTTTATGGAAAGCTTAAACCAGTGCCAGATACAAACCAGCAGACAGATACCAACTAATACAAGCAAAAGCCATTTAAGCGTTATTATCATTCCTTATCATTCCGTTCCCACTCAAAATTTACTCCACAAAAAGCAACATATACAAAAGCACTTCGCCCCATCTCAATTCTGTCATAAGATTCTACTTCTGTTGGAAGATATACCGCCTCTTCACCCAGATACACTAATCCTTCCGAATCTCCCGGTAAAAGCATTGTCTTTTTATTTTTAGGATCATAAACCAATACCCCATGATTTTTGCGATTAATTTCATTATCACCCAGAATCTGGATATCCATGTCATCTCCCCGGCCAATGAAATTTTTTCCGCTGTGCACTTTATAATCCATACCCACCCTGACTCCTTGTATACAGATCAGCCAGCCACAGACTGGCTTAATCTCCTCTTGCAAAAGATCGACCGGCGGCTTAAATCCTTCGGGTTTTTCAGGCCCCTTTTCTTCCTCCAATTTCAATTTGCAGTAAGGACAAATCTTTCCATAGCGGATTGCATTATACACATGACCTGATGGGCATTTCACTAAACTCATGTTTCTCTTCTCCTTTTATCTTTCTTTATGTAAATAACAGTTTTGTTTTCGCTATATATATGACATCTCCGGCAGATATCTTACAGGGGTGGCCTACTGCCACCTGATAACATCTTCCATCATCTGCCTTTTTGATTTGTATTCCATTTTGAGACCCCAGATCCTCCATGTACCAGTTATCCAGGCAATAATTCATAACTGCATGCTGTACGCTCACCAAAGCACTATACTCACAATCACTCAAATCCACATCCACTTCCATATCTTTAAATCTTCTGCCAATAATGACTGCAATCCTACCGGTTAGTTTCCATGATCGAATCGGGTTTTCATCTTCATTAAGTAGAATTAGCTCATGAATAACAAAGGTTGTCGCAGCCTGTTCGTTGAAAACTAAATCATCGTTTCTTTCCAGCTGCTTCAAGCAATCAATAAGAAAAAAAGCTGTAGTCAACAGCGCTGCAATTAAACTAACCAAAATTACTTTCATTGACATTTCAAAATACCAGACTGCCGTAACGCCCAAACAGCAAAGAATTATAATTGCAATATCCAGCCATATTCTCTTTTTTTTAATCTCATTCATTACAGTTCCTACTTTCTTTACTTCTTCTTCCCAAAAAAAGCTGCAAACAGTGCTTCCGCATTAACAGGTTCACCGGTTTGTCCAGCATTTGTCTGCTTTCCCTTATAAGACCCCATCCCTTTCCCTGGCTGGAATCCGAAGAAACGTTCAAATTCGGTCGTGCTTGGATTTTGTGTCTCTCCTCTGTCATCAGACCGCTGCCTGTCCCTGTTTTTTTTAACCTGCCGTCTCAGGCTTTCATCGTACTTCCGGCGTTTTTCCTCTACTCCAAGCACCTCATAGGCAGCTTGTATCTCATACATTTTTTCAGCCATCTGTGGATTATCCTTGACAGCATCGGGATGATATTGCTTTGCCAGCTTTCGATAAACAGCCTTTATCTCTTTTTCCGTTGCCTGGGCGGTAACACCCAGCACGTTATAATAATTATCCATAGTATCAGCTTTCACTTTCTTCCATTTATTTGGATAAAAGGGTTGCCACAGGGCAACCCTTTTGCATGATGATTACACGCTATATCCACCTTCAACAGCGACCTGCGACATCTTATCTTTCTTCTGTTTAATAATCAACGCAAAAGTCCCTACTCCTTCTACATCACCGTAATCCTCGTTATAACCCACTACAAAAGCGTTTGGAAAGCTGTATTTACGAACCACCTGAGAGGCAGCAATCACTTCAATGGTTACATTGCGATAGCAGTCTGATTTTTCCGCCGGAACTAAGGACCAAAGTCCTAACTGTCTGGTGGAATCAAATGGATCACCATCTACAGCAGTCAATATTTTCCCTGTAATCTCTACAGTACTTCCCATATCAGTTGAGCGTGCATTGGAATCCGCAGGGATATCTGTTTTGAATTTTACTCCTGTTATGCTGCTTGTTCCTAATTCTATGGCAGAGGCTCCTTCTACTTTCATTGTAAATCCCATAATATAATCTCCTTTTCTTCTAAGCTTTGGGGTAACGTGTTATTCGCCGCTGAAGCCGCCTTCAAACTTAAGACTGGCCATCTTATCTTTTTTCTGCTTCATTAACAGGCGAAAGGTTCCGGTTCCCGTTTCGTCAGTAAAATCTTCTTCATATCCTACTACAAATGCCGTAGGTATGCTGATCTGTCTAACAATCTGGGAAGCGCTTACCACGCTGATGTCCACACTGCGGTAACAATCGCTGCTTTCTGCCGGTACTAAAGACCAACGGGCAATCTTGCTGGTATCATCAGCGGCCTCTCCT
Source organism: Bacillota bacterium (assembly GCA_023398855.1). Classification (GTDB taxonomy): domain Bacteria; phylum Bacillota; class Clostridia; order Lachnospirales; family Lachnospiraceae; genus Lacrimispora. Next base: position 3,611 of record JAEWRS010000063.1, on the reverse strand, counting down.
CCTATTGCTGCTAAAATCTTGCCTTCTACCAATATGGTGGAACCAAGGTCGGTAGAACGTGCATTTGAATCCTGTGGAATGTCTGCTCCAAATTTAATTCCAGTAATGCTGGTTTCTACCAGACTAATGGTTTCACTTCCTTCAATCTTCATTCGTAATCCCATAGCTCTGATCTCCTTTTCTAATTTATATTGATATAACTGACCTGGTTACACCGCCTGACCGGCTTTTCTGGTCAGTTCTACCTTCAGGTTTTTGGTCGTATTGCTGAATGTAATCTGTACGTTACAAATACCATTTTTCTCATCAATACTAAAGTTCAGTTCATCGCCATCCTGTAAAATAGAATTAATATACTGACGATTGGTATCCCATTTACTCTTCTGGCTGCTGGGATTATTACTGAAAAAGCTAATAATCTTATCCTGTTTAAAATCATTACTGTAAAAACGGAGCATTCTTTCTATGTATGTTACTACTAATGTCTTATAGATTGGTTCAAATTCACTTCCATTGCTCAGTAAGTTTCTTGCTTTGTAAACCATCACATTGCGAATATCCCGCCCTTTACATTGAGCATTATCAGAGGTAAAGACAAAACCAAATCCCGTATTGTTAATGGAATTTTTGATTGCACTGGTAAAGCCAGAAATCTCTTTTGTCATACTGGTTGTCGCAAGCAATGCATTATCTCCGGCTTCAATGTCAAAACGGACGCCCGGATAGTCTTTGCTTGTATGGTTAAACCGGTTTTTTAAATATTCCGGACACTGCCATGCTGCCGCAATACCGGCCGCTCCATAAGCCGCACCAACATAGATACCCTCCAGCCACATCTTTAGCACATCTTCTTTTTCCTGGGAGAGAGCCACATTACCATCATCATCAAGCACCATCTTATTGTCCAGAATCAGACCGGATTTATCTTTAGGAATAATGGTTGTATTGGGGATACAGGGTACCACATATTCGCTGTAATCCCGTTTCATGAGCGGCGCACATTTTTCCTTGAACGATGCAACACCCTCTGTTGCAATGTAGTTAAAGGTCGTCTCCTCACCAGTGGTAAAACTAAAGAATGTGGTGATCCGATAAGGAGAAATCGCACTCATCAGAGCTGCAAGGCTTTCCATCGGATTCGTTCCATCCTTTTCCACCTTTTGATTTCCTGCAAAACGCACTCGCTGAAGTATACCTCCACCGGACAAATTCATCTCCACATCCGGAACAATACCAAACCAAAGGGTATTATCAAATTCATTCTTATCATTGGTTGTATTTAAGTAAGTTAACAATTTGGGCAAATTGCTGGCTTTTACCAACATTTCCAGACTGGTATTCGTAATCAAAAGCTTTGGCTGCATTGCCTTTTCTTTTACCTGATATTGATCAAAGAATGCTTTTACACCCAGGATCTTCTCAACCAGTTGTTTGACGCATTTCACAAAATCCTCCTTACTTTTTTTATAATAGTCAAGATATCCGTTATAATTCCTCACCTCTACTTCCGTATCTACCGTACTTTCAACGGTAGACACCAAGGGGCAGAAGGTTCTTACTACCAGATCCCTGACATAATCAGAAGGATCTTCATTTAACAAATCGTAATCCTCCTTAAAAGTCTCAATCAGACTGGCATTAATCTTATCATCGACAATCGCCAGCTGGGTGCTTTGCTCCTTCTTCATTTCCAGGATCTTAAGTTCTCCATCTTCCCCCATGCTGAGGAGCCCCGCTTTAAAGGTCTGACCTCCCTGCTTGGATTCTCCATCTCCCAGAAGAAGGCGGGTTTTAATGTCCTCAATTGCCAGTGGCAGCATTGCAAGCACGTTATTGTAATTTTCACTTGCCTGTTCGAACTGGTAATTCAGTTTGTCTCCCAAATCAAGACGTTTGGGATCTCCCTCTTCCAGCTCCATATATTTACCATAGGTATACTGGATTTCCCTTCTTACCTGTCGGATATCCTCCATCACTTTTTTCGGAGAAATCATATCCAGAATATGGCTGAAATTAAAATCCACATTTGCTACCCCTTGTGCTCCTTTGGCATCCTGCAGGGTAACAAGCATATTCAGAAGATCATTATCAAGATTTAGCGGAACCTCCGAAATACAGCTATCCGGAATATTCTCTGGTTTTTTCAGGCAGTAACGGTTACTTCCTGTCACGGCATCACACCAAGTGTAGACAACCGGAGCAAACTTTTCAAATAATTCATCCAGGCTTCCTACTACCAGTTCCTCATTGATTTCCTTGATCTTGTCGTCATCCAGACTCGTCTTACCCCTGACATCTCCGATCAATGTCAGAAGGTTATGTTTTTCTGGATTGATCTCAGCAAACAGAACCGTACGATTTGTTTGTGTAATTGTTTCCATTGGTCTTGTGCCTCTCTTTCTGAAAGTATTTTATTGGATCATCGATATGTAGTGCAGTTCCAGATCATAAGCTCCGCCTGGGGATGTCATGTAAATTACGTCACCAAAGCTTACATGATATAGAATCCGTCTGCATATGATGGAATTCCCCACCATGACGGTAGATTCTGATGTATGGAAGAGAATCATCTTCCGTTCCTCATCAGCAATGAGATAGATCTGATTCAGTCCTAACTTTGCTGCTTCCTCCGGATAATCCTGTAATAAATCGCCCAGGCTTATCTTGCTGCCTCGTATCTTATGCATCGGAAATATCAATGGAGGTATCTCATCAGCTGCTTCCGGAAGTACGGTAAAGTACAAATCAAGCCTGCCGTTAAAATGGTACTGGCTCTTGATATCAGCAATCGTTCGTGGCTCAGCCCTCGGCCTCTGGATAAACCGCAAGATCATCATACCGGCAATAAATACAGCAACAAGTATCATCCACCAATACACCTGCCAGAACGGAATAATACGAATCTGGATTGATTGGGATATTACAGCTTCCCCATCAGAGACTTTAAGCTCTGCCATACAGGTTCCGGATTTCAAAGGGGTCACTGTTAGAATCCCCTCATTGACCTGCAGCTTTACCAGATCCTGGTCACCTGCCTCGACCTCATAAGTCAGTCTGTCTCCTTCTGCATCCTGATAATAATCATCCAGCTTCCAGCTTCCCCCCTTACTCAGACTGGTATAGGAGATCTCCGGAAGACTACCCGTCGGCACTGTGTTCTCTACAACCAGATTTATCCTAAACTGATATGCTCCGAGATTATCATGTATTTTCCCTGTCAGCAGGTACTCGCCTGACCTGTCAAATAATAATTTTCCTTGTAAAATACCATCCTTCACTTTATCATTTTGTTTTCCTTCCCATTGGTTCTGAGAGAAATCCAAAATATCCACATCCCACTCAAAGGTCTGATAAAAAGCATCATCACGAATGACCGAACCATCTTTTTCCTTAAAATATACTTTGTAGGGATACTCCTGATTGCGAAGCATTTCAGTCTCAACATTCAGGAACGGCTCCAGATCACGGTAGCTGATTACATAAATATCCAAATGCTGCCCTGCTTCTGTACTGGTATTTACAATCAACGGTTTTAACTCACTGCTGATCTGCCCCGCCCCAATCTTACCCACTGCGTAATAGGACGTTTGGGTGAGCGGAATCTGCACTTC
>JAEWRS010000490.1 GCA_023398855.1 Bacillota bacterium | reverse complement strand
CATGGAAGCCATGCAGGAAGTGGCAAAACACAAAATCCGGCTTTTTCAGGCGAATGGAAAAGCTGCACTTTACTAAAAGATCATAGGTTGGCCCTGTAAAATAGAACATTATTGTTTTTATTTTATGGGGCAGATCATTTTTAAGGGAAATGGTATTAATCGCATGAGAGGGTGGGCGGATAGCATGAAGGCAGAGGAGAAATATGTTGAAGCATTTGAACAGATGGAGCCGTTGATCAGAAACAGAGTGGAAAACAACGTGTACACGGCACTGGGATATACCAGTAATCTGGATGTATTGTGTGATTTTCAGATAGAAGTATTTAATCAGCTTTTAAACAAATATCTTCCTGATGGGGATTTAACCGGAATGAAGGCGGCGGAAGAGATCATTGACATGAAGGGTTTTTTGGAAACCATTGTGTATTTTTGCGTCCATGGAATCGGAGGAGAAGTGGATATCTCGGATTTTGGTATAATCAGAAATACATTTGAAGTAAAAAATGGCATGGGCGGAACCGGGACCCAGGGGGCCATGGCTTTGGCAGCGGTCACGTGCCCTTCCATCATTCATTTGACGGATGATTCCAAAGAGGTATGTGATATTTTAAACTCACCCTATATTTATACGGTCTCCAACAAAGGAGAGTTAATCCACACAAATCAGATTACCCAAACAGCAGAGCAGGAAATACATTATATCATTCAGTTTAAAAAAGGAGATGTGATTTGCCTCGGCAGCCAGATGATCTCAATTCCAACCTCAAACAGGCTGATCATAACCAAAATTATAGTCAATGAAGCGCTTCCTTTTTCGGATTCCTATTTCAGCTACATAGAAACTCATGCCGCAAATATAAAAAGCAACGTCCTTTCCAGCTTCAATGCCGTTCAGGATAAAAGAATCTTAGAACAAAGGCTTTATTATGTAAAGGAACATATCAAAAAGTATAAGGCAGGTAATGAGAATGGCATTGTATTTTTTGAGGATGCACATTATCATAATAAGGAGATCCGGCAGATGTGTCTGGAAACCCTTTATCCATATGTTGATATTCTAAGTTTAAATGAAGAAGAATTAGAGTATACCCTAAACATGTATGGTTTTCCCATAGAAATGAATGATATACATTCCTGTATGAAGGGGGCGGCCTATATGAAAGAGCGGTTTTCCGTAAAGAAAGGAATCATTGTACATACCAAGGATTATTCCATGTATCTTGGCAGCGCATTAAGCGGGGATATTGAAAAGGGATTAATGCTGGGCAATATGCTGGCCACTGCAAAAGCTGTCAACGGGTGGTATGGAACAAAAGAACAGATCAGGGAAGTCATTAAGCTGCCGTTAAGTGAAAAAGGAGTGAGGTACAGGGAGCTGTCAGCAAAAGAGGATGTTCCATGGAAAGTGGTTTTAGTGCCCTCCAAATACATTGACAAACCAAAGTACACCATTGGTTTGGGAGATTCCTTTGTTGCCGGCGTGCAGCTGTGTTTTGAATAAAAGGCTTGAAAAAGGGCGTGATTTACGGCAATATAATAAGATATGAAGGGAGGGATATGATGTTAGATAAACCTGTATTGGAAGTAATCAAGGATAATTACGGAAAAATTTTCTCAGCAGAGAAAAAGGTAGCGGATTTTGTACTGGAACATCCACAGGATGCGGTGGATGCTAATGTTTCTGAATTGGCAAAGGCCAGCGGCGTGAGTGATGCAACGGTGGTACGCATGTGCCATCATCTGGGATATAAAGGATATTATCAGTTCCGGCTGATGCTGGCAAAGGATGTGGGAAGAGAAGAAGGAGAAGAAATTGAAGAGCTGCAGAACACACCCAACCCTGTCATGAAAATTTTCCAAAAGTATGTGAATTCATTAACAGCCATAGCAGAATGCATTGATGAAGAAGATATGCGGTCCTGTGTGAATCTGATAAAGAATTGCAGGCAGGCTCATGTTTTAGCGGTAGGAAATACAATGCCTCTGGCACTCTATATGGGTTTCCGGTTAGGAAGACTGGGAGTGAAATGCACCTATGGCATCTCACCGGAATATTTTTTGAATCATGTAAATCTTGCGGATAAAGAAGATATGATTATAGCGATATCCCAATCAGGAAGCTCCAGACAGATCATACAAGGCATGGAATTAGCCAGGGAAAAAGGCCTTAAGATCATGGCAATCACAGGATACAGGCAGTCACCGGTATCGGAGCTGGCTGATTACGCATTGATCTCAAATGGAAGAAAGGAATCCTTTGATTATTATAAAAATTACGCTCATTTAAAAGAGACGGCATTAATCGACGCATTGCTGGAATTACTGACAAACTGGAAAAAAATAGAGGAAACGGACGCAGATAAGCCTGAAGTCATTTTATCTGAATATAAGTATTGAACCGTATTGACCCGGGAGAGTCTGGCGCTGCACAGGAATGGAGCGGTCTGATGAAAGGGTCAGAAATTAATAGAATAATAAAAGATATGGAACAGCTTATCAGGGAACGGAAATTATGGATCAATATAAAAAAACATGCTGAGAAATTGCTGATGCTCAATGAAGGGCAAACAGCTGCCATGCATTTTCACTGGAGTAATAAGAAAGATATTATTAACAGAGGCAATTAAAAGGGAGTGTTGCTTAATGACATGAAATCATTATGATTCCATGCCAGGAACAGCGCTCCTGTTTTTTTAAACCATAATCCAGATGGATTATCTTTTCAGCTGACTTTACTGCAAAATATATAGAAACAGAATATCATCAGGCAGAGCTTATAACTATGCACTAAATTAGAGCTTTCATGTACTTAATGGCAGTTGAAGGACATTTTTATGCATGATAAAATTATATCATATGGTAAAAAATGTAAATTATGAAAACTGACAAGTGATTAAAAAGAAGAGGGATTATCATTATCACGAGCAGGAAGGCCATGACGAAGGAACATAAGTACAGGGGGGAGTGAACCAGATGGAGCTGTTTCAAATAAGTATTCCGGTGTTGGAAGAAACCTGCAAAGGACTCAGCAAAGATATTGAGCATTATACACGGATCGCAGACGAGGTAAA
>JAEWRS010000024.1 GCA_023398855.1 Bacillota bacterium | reverse complement strand
AATTCTTCATGATCCTCTGATAATTTCTTAAGTTCCTCAAGAACCATTTGATCCAGCATATTGCCGTTAACATTCTTCATTTCACAGCATTTCATACGGCTTTTTTCTTTTGTGGTACATAAATAGGAATAAATCTGCTCTCCCTGTTCATTGTACCGGCCAGACAACTTTGGACGCATATAATCGCCGCAGCCCCCGCAAAAAAGGATCCCAGACAACAGAGCTACATTGCTGCGCGGCTTCCTGTAATTTTTTGATTTGTTTTGATCCAGCAGAACCTGGATTCTGACCCACATAGAGCCTGTAATAATTGCTTCATGCTTTCCTATTGCTACAATCCACTCTTCCATATCCTTCATCTCATGGGTTTTACCGGCCCTTTGAAGAGTGCGGTTATAGGCAATCACCCCATGACTTCCGTCAAAAGCTTCTTTTTCAGCAAAAAGATCTACCTTGTTTTTAAGGAAATAGCCGTAAGCCTCCTGATCCGCTGCCATATAAACGGGATTGGTCAGTATTCCTTTTATAGCAAAGCGGCTGAACTGACGGCCGTTTTTTGTCTTGTGACTGTTTTGAAGCAAATATGTCTCTGTCTGGGTTAAGGATCCTGTTTCCAGAAATTTTTCATAAATCAGCCTCACCAGCTTTGCCTCTTCTGGTATGAGTTTAAGCTTAAAGGCCTTTTTCACTTTACCGTCAATGGTTATTGAGGACACGCTTTCCGACTTATAGCCTGTGGGAGTATTCCCACCCAGCCATCTTCCGCTTTTGGAAAGCTCAAGCATATTATCCCTGATGCGCTCCGCAATGGTCTCTCTCTCCAGCTGAGAAAAAACGGAGGCAATGTACATCATAGCCCGGCCCAAGGGAGAGGAGGTGTCAAACTGTTCTTTTATGGAAACAAAGGAAATATGAAGTTCGTTCAGCTCTTCGATGAGATTTGCAAAATCACCGATGTTACGGCTGATCCGGTCCAGGCGATAGCATACCACTGCTGTAAACTTCTTTTTCTTTGCTTCCTGCATCATGGCTTTAAACTGAGGCCGTTCCAGATTTCCCCCCGAGAAACCCTCATCCTCATATATGCAGGCATTATCAGCGAAGCACCGACCATAATGCATTGAAATGTATTGTCTGCACAGTTCGATCTGATTGCCTATGCTCTCTCCCTTTCCAGTAAATTTTGACTTTCTTGAATAAATCGCAAACCGATCTTTTCCGGTCACCACTTAAATCTTCCTCCTTGTTAAACAAATACGCTGATCCCAGAACAGTTGCCGTCACAGCTTCTCATCATGGTCCTTCCAGAAATTCAACAATCCTGCCACATTACCAAACATAGAGGACATGGGAAACATCATACATTATAACAAGAGTATCTATCAGGTCCCTGGAATGAATATGATTATACATCAACCGAACACCAAAGAAGACAGAAAAGAATTAGAAAGAAAAACCGCCATCTTCCATAGCCAGGCTGTCCTTCAATATGTACAGCAGCTTGCCTGTCCCAATGACCAGAAACAGGCTTTGATTGAAGAGCTTTACACAATCTGAATTGTATTTATACACTTTCCGCCGAAAAAAACATGCGTGGCACAGGACACACACGGGTCAAAGGAACGTATGATTCTTCCTATTTCCACGGGCGAATCTACATTCAATACAGGCGATCCAATGAGAGCCTGTTCTCCGGTTCCTTTCATTCCATTGGACTGGGTTGACAGATTCCATGCAGACGGCGTTATGATCTGGTAGAAAGCAATTGTACTGTTTTCAATATACAGCCAATGACCAAGGGCCCCCCTTGTCGTGTCTATCAGCCCCTTTCCCGAGGACTGCACTGGAATTTTATACTTTTCCTGCATGGATACACCTGGTATCAAATTGTCTATCAGCGTTTCCATGATTTCCACGATTTTTTTGGCTTCCAATACTCTTGCAATGGTCCGGTCCATGGCAGAGATTCCATTTTTGTACTCACCAGAGAGCCACTGCCTTGCAAGAGGTCCTACTTCATATGGGACATTGCCGTACCTTGGCGCCTTTATCCAGGAATATGCCTGAGGCTTATTTTTATCAGGCTCATCCTCTTTATTAAACCAGGCATACTCATCCTCCTGCGTGATAAGTGCAGGATCAAAAGGAGCTGTATTACCTTTAGAAAAAGCAAGAGGGTCTACATACAGTGTGCCCAAATCTCTATAATCGTAAAAGCTTCCATAGCTTAATAAGTTTCCATAGCCTCCGCCCATATGATAGTATTCGGGATAATATGTACCAATCGTGTATACATCGGGAAGCATTTTTTCTAAAATAAACTGTTTTATTCGATAAAGTATGGATTTTATGGTGATAACCGTATCCGCTGTGACAGGTGATGTGATCCCACCGATAAATACTCCATGGTTGTGGGGAGCTTTTCCGCCAAGAATGGCAAGCATCTGATGGGCGCTGCGGCTGAATTCAAGAGATTCAAAATAATCCTTTACCATGTTATCATTTATGTCATTTGGTATCCTGTAATCATTATGATCTCTTTGAAACAATGGATAATTGTCTGGAAGTTTTATATAATCCGGAAGAGTAAACTGATAAAAATGCCTTAAATGATTCTGCAGAAACTCACATGCATGAAGTAAATCCCTGAGGTATCTTCCCTGCTCAGAAGGGATAATATTCAGTGCATCTTCCAGTGCAAGTGCAGATGCCATGGAATGGGCGGTAGAACAAATTCCGCAGATCCGCTGCGTAAAATAAACAGCGTCAAAAGGATTTCTGCCCTGAAGCATCTTTTCAAATCCCCGGAACATCAGTCCCTTGGTTTTTGCATCCACAATAGATTTTTTCTCAATATCAGCTTCAATTTCCATGAAACCGTTGATACGGGTAACAGGATTTATGGTTATTTTTTCCGCCATGTCAGCTCCTCTCAATTGGTGTTATAAGTGATAAACGGCTCCATTGCATCAGGAAATCCAAATTGAGCACAGCCAATACAAGGGGAATCATCGCCTACCGGCCAGTTAACATGCCCGTTCCACCTGCGTATGGGACAGTCAATCTCAGTAATCGGTCCCTTGCAGCCCAGCATGAACAAACAGGTCTCCTCCCCTAGTTTTTCAGCAAATATTCCATTGTCATAATAGGACCTTCTGGGACACCTGTCATGAATCGTGGTACTGTAAAACATCAGGGGGCGGTTCCTCTGATCCAGAGGCGGTTCTCCGTATAAAATCAGATATGCCAGCGTACCCATGAACCAATCAGGATGGCAGGGGCATCCCGTCAATTTTATCACCTTACGGCCCAGAACATCCTGTATTCCCACACATTGGGCTGGGTTTGGCCTTGCCGCGGACACGCCTCCATGGGAAGCACAAGCACCTACGGCTATCACATGGGCCGCACGCTCTCCCAGCCTTTTCACAGCCTCCAGTCCCGTTATTTCCCTGCCGTCTTTTCGCCCAATGGTTTGGTAGGAGCCGTTATCCTTTAAAGATACTGCTCCCTCTGCTGCCAGGATATAATTACTGCCTATGACTCCAAACAGCTGGTCCATTGCCTCATTTCCTTCAGAAGCAATGAGGCTGTTGCTGTATATAAAATTTGTCATTTGAGTCAACAGATACTGGAAATCAGGATTCTGCCCATCGAGAAGAGAAATAGTATTACCCGTGCAGCCGTTTAATTCAAGCCAGACCAGATTCTGTTTCGGGTTTGCCTGGTTACTGGTCTGACTCTTTACCCTGTTAACC
>JAEWRS010000510.1 GCA_023398855.1 Bacillota bacterium | reverse complement strand
AAAAATGAACAGCCAGCCACTGGGTAAAGTTACTGATAGCAGCCTTTGCTCCACTGTATGCCGGAATCTTGGTAAGCGGGGTAAATGCATTCATGGATGAAATATTCAAAATACTGCAGCCCTCTCTGCCAATCATGTCCTTTGCAAAGATCTGGCACGGAAGAAGTGTTCCAAGGAAATTTAACTGAAATACGAATTCAATGCCCGACTGATCCAAATCAAAAAATGATTTTGTATCCGCTTCAATATCTCCCATTTCAAAATATTCCTTATCCGTATTAGCTCTGGCGTTGTTTCCGCCTGCACCGTTGATCAGAATATCACAGGGACCAAGCTCCGCCAGAATCTTCGCATGAACCTCCTCAAGGCTTGTGCGTTCTAAAACATTGGCCTTGTAAGCCTTTGCCTTGCCGCCGGATTCATTGATTGACGCAGCGATTTCCTCAGCCGCACCTTCATTTAAGTCCAGAACAGCCACCTTTGCGCCTGCTTGCGCCAGAGTTTTTGCAAACATACCGCATAATACTCCTCCTGCGCCTGTAACGACCGCCACTCTGCCGCTTAAATCCGTTCCAAATGATAATGCCATATGCTTTCCCTCTTTCTTTATTTGCTCATTTTTTCAATAGCTTCCCAAAGTCCGTTTAAATAGGTTGCACCAAGAGCCCTGTCATAAAGCCCGTAGCCTGCACGGCCTGTTTCTCCCCAAATCATACGGCCGTGATCCGGACGCACATAGCCGTCAAAACCATTGTCATGCAAAGCCTTTAAAATAGCAAACATATCAAGAGAACCGCACGATGACAAATGGGCTCTCTCTTCAAAGCCCTGATTGTCCTCCAAAATAGCCACATTTCTTGCGTGGACAAAGTGTATTCGGCCCATGGCTGCATATTTGGCAGCCATTTTCACCACATCATTCTGATTGGAGCAGCCTAAGGAGCCGGTGCATAGGGTGATTCCATTGTGCTTATCATCCACCAGCTTTAAAAAACGGTCCAGATTCTCTTCGCAGGTAATGATTCTTGGCAGACCAAAAATACTCCAGCATGGATCATCCTCGTGAATCGCCATATTTACTCCGCATTCAGCTGCCACGGGTATGATTGCTTCCAGAAAATATTTCAGATTATCCCAAAGGTCATCCTCTGACATGGCATGATACTGTCTTACCACCTGTTTTAACTCATCCCTTGTATAGCTGGAATCCCAGCCTGGAAGAGTCAAGTCACTTTCACCTTCCAGAGGATTAACCTTGTCCACCTGATCCTGATAATAAACCAGAGATGTAGAGCCATCCTCCAGCACATGATCCAATTGAGTCCTGGTCCAGTCAAATACAGGCATGAAATTGTAGCAGATACACTTGATCCCTGCTTCCGCCACCCGCCTGATGTTCTCACAATAATTTTCGATGTATTGGTCCCTGGATGACTTTCCTAATTTAATATCCTCATGGACCGGAATGCTTTCAATCACCTCAAAGGCCAATCCCGCTGCTTCTGTCTTATCTTTTAAGCGGGCAATGCTTTCCCGGCTCCACACCTCTCCTACGGGAACATCGTAAACAGCTGTTACGATGGAATACATGCCGGGAATCTGGCGGATGTTCTGTAAGGTTACCTTGTCGTCTTCTCCATACCATCTGAATGATAATTTCATATAATACCTCCTTTTCAAACCAACCATAAGAGTTTCTTTTCCTGCCTTATGGTTCCAGTATATACAAAACGCAAAGGTATTACCATGGATTTATTTGCCGTCTACATTGCAAAACTTGCGGTCATGTCTTATAATAGTGTCAAGCGGTTAAGGGGAAGGAAAAGGAGGTTTTTATATGAAAAAAGAATGGTCCACCGGCTTTAATGAGCGGCAATATATGAATTCAGGAGAATTTGAAGTGTTTTTTTATAAGGACCTGGATCTGGATCATGTGATCGACCACAGCCACTCTTATTATGAAGTGTATTTCTTTTTAAATGGGGATGTGTCCTATGAAGTGGAAGGAACCCAGTACCTTTTGCAGTACGGGGATTATCTGCTGATTCCGCCTCAGGTGAAGCATCATCCCATTTTCCATTCCACCGGGAAAACCTACCAACGAATTGTCCTGTGGATCAGCAGGTACTATTATGAAACCATGTGTTCCTGGTCAGAAGATTTCTCATACAGCTTTCGTTATGTGTCCGAAAGCAAACATTATCATTTCCGCACAGATTTTGTCACATTCCAAAACATTCAGGGACGCCTTTTGGATCTGTTAGAAGAAATCCATGGAAATAGAGCATTTCACCAGGTGAATGCCCAACTGCAGATTCATTCTTTTATGCTGCTGCTTAACCGGATCACTTACGATATGCTCCATCAGGTCCCTGCTGCATATGAAAATGTTCTTTATCTGAATGTTTGTGATTATATTAACAACCATTTAGGGGAAAACCTTTCCCTTGATCATCTGGCCTCTTTTTTCTATGCCAGCAAATATCACATTTCCCACGTTTTTAAGGATAATATGGGCATATCCCTGCACCAGTACATCCTAAAAAAGCGGCTTCAGGCCAGTAAAAACGGCATTCTCTCCGGGCTCCCCTTTGGAGAACTGTATCATCAATATGGATTTTCTGATTATACCAGCTTTTACCGGGCTTTTAAAAAAGAATTTGGCCTTTCTCCCAAAGAATTCCGGGAGCAGGCTGTACTTCCAAAAGGATACTGATACCATGAGTATGGGTTTTAGCGGAACACTCCCTGAATCAGCACCATGTAAAGTGCCGTACCAGCACCAATGCTTAACAGGGAATTACCCTTCCACAAATGAAGAGCAGCAATGGCTCCGATGGCAAGAAGCTCTGGAAGACCATTGGGATAGGAAAAAAACTGAAGTCCTCTTAAACAGTAAACCACCAAAAGCCCAATGGTGGCATATGGAAGGGTTTTTCCCAGATAAAGAATATATTTTGGAGTCTTTTTTCCAGCCGGAAACAAAAGAAATGGAAGAAAACGGGTGATTATTGTAGCCAGAATCATGACCACTGCAAGAAGGCTGTTAGCTGCTATATTCTGATTCAAAGCGATTCCTCCCTTTTCTTATTCACAAAATATCCGGCCGTAATAACCGCCAGAATGAGAATCATTGCCGGAACAATGAAAGCATTCTTTCCAAGGACAGCCACACAAAGAGCTGAGGCGCATACACCCACACAGGCAGAAGAACGCCCTTTTCCTGACTTCCACTGGTCAATAAAGATTACTACAAAAAGAGCAGTCAGAGCAAAGTCCATTCCCGCTGTATTAAAGGTTATCATTGTTCCTGCAAAAGCACCGGCAACTGCACCTGCCACCCAATACAACTGATCCAGGATTGACACGAAAAAATAAACCCAGTATTTTGAAATTCCCTCTGTCACCTCTTCGTTGCAAAGCACGGAAAACGTTTCATCTGTTAAAGCAAATATAAGATAGGGCTTCAGCTTTCCTGCCTCCTTATACTTGTCCAGCATGGAGAGCCCATAAAATAAATGCCTGGCATTGAGCATTAAGGACATAAAAAAAGCATACCATGGATTCACTGCTGCCACAAAAAATGTGATTCCAAGATATTGCAGACTTCCTGCATAGACAAATACACTGATAGCCAGCGCCCACCAGACCCCATATCCATTGACATTCATCAGTATCCCATATGCTGCCCCTAAAACCAGATAACCGGCCATCACTGGCATTGTTTTGGGAAATGCATATCGCAGAGCAGCCATTTTTGTTGTATCACTCATCCTATTCGTTCCTTTGTATGTTGTCTTTGTCTTGTATTTTTCAATTATATTGTTTATTATATTAATGCACAAAAATGACTTTGTCAACGATGAGAAACAGGAGTGACTTACATGAATCTTGATCATATATATGAATCCTGCTGCCTCTGTCCCAGAAACTGCGGGGTGAACCGGCATATCCGCACCGGCTTCTGCGGATGCGGCGGCACCTTAAAGGCCGCCCGTGCCGCACTTCATCACTGGGAGGAGCCCTGCATCAGCGGAAGCAGGGGAAGCGGCACCATATTTTTTTCCGGCTGCACCCTGGGCTGCTGCTTTTGCCAGAATTATTCTATCAGTCAGGAGAATTTCGGAAAAGAAATAACAAGTGAAGAACTTTCCCATATCATGTTACGGCTTCAGGAGGAAGGCGCCCACAATATCAACCTGGTCACTGCCACCCAGTATCTTCCCTCCATTTTAAAAGCACTGGATCTGGTAAAGACCAGGCTGGTCATACCAGTGGTCTATAACTGCGGCGGCTATGAGTCAGAGGCGGTTGTAAAAGAGCTGGCCCAATATGTAGATATCTGGCTGCCTGATTTAAAATATTTCAATTCTCAGCTTTCTTCCCGTTACAGCAAGGCTCCCGATTATTTTGCTGTGGCCTCAAAGGCTGTAAAGCAGATGGTCCGGCAGACCGGAATGCCCCGGTTTGATACCCACGGCATCATTATGAAAAAGGGAGTCATCATACGCCATATGGTGCTTCCTGGTGCAAAGGAAGATTCCATCCGCCTTCTTCACTGGATAAAGGAAGAATTGCCAGAGGGGATGTATTACATCAGCCTTATGAGCCAGTATACACCATTCTATCAAAGTGGGAATTATCCGGAAATTAACCGGCGAATTACCTCTTATGAATATGGGAAGGTGGTGGATGAGGCTATCAGACTAGGGTTGGAACAGGGATTTATGCAGGAAAAAAGCAGCGCAAAAGAAGAATATACACCGCCTTTTGATTTGGAAGGTATTTATTGATCAAAACACAAATAGAAACGGATACCGATTATAATAAACTTCACATCGATACCCGTTTCTATATTATCTCATCCATTGGTGTTGATACCTCACTTCTCTCACATGTCTGTTCCTTGTACATTGTACACGTCTTTACATGATCTATATTAATTTTCCCTCTCTCCGTTGTTATACACCAGATCCATGGTTTGCATTTCACTTCATAACTGCTAATTATCCAGCAACCTCCTGATATGATTTTTGTTTGATGCCTGAAGTCTATTACAACTCTTCTCCATGAATTCAATCCTTTTCCTAAATCATTGATTATGATCAGTCTTTGCAGATTGGTCTCTAACATCGGCAGATTGGCTTTCCTTTTGCTTCATCTATGATTGAATCAGATAAAGCTAAGCTGAATTTTCTGGTGGATTGTACCTCCTTTCGTTAGATTTTGTTGACTTAAGTATTTCTCTTTGTTATGACTTGATTATAACGTACAAGCCATGTTTTGTCAATACTATTTGTTATTATTTCATAATTTATTTGTTAATTTTCATATTGTATGTAATTATTCTGAAAATATATTCTTTTTTACACTGTTGCTTTTTATTATATTTTTCTTTTAATTGAAAAAATATGTATTGTTCAATTGTTTACAAAAAAACAGAGTCAAGATTCTCCTTCTCTTCACTCTGTTTCCATTGATATCATATAAAAATCATCATATATAATCAGCTCTCCAGCAACCGGAAGCCCTGTACCAGTTCCCGCAAAAGCTGCGCCTGCTGGGATAATTCTTCACTGGAAGCAGCACTCTCTTCTGCTGCAGCAGCATTGTTTTGAACCACAGAAGAAATTCTTTCAAGCTCCCTTGTCACTTCTTCAACGGATTTAGCTTCCTGAGATGCAATGGAAGAGATGGCGTCCACCGAATCCACTGCCAAAGCAGAATCCTCCAAAACCTTCATCATGGACCGAACCGTTTCATCTAGTATCTTATTGCCCTTTTCCACTGCATTGATGGAGTCCTTAATCAATGTGGTGGTGTTTTTTGCTGCCTCTGAGCTTTTCGCTGCCAGATTCCGTACTTCACCTGCGACCACTGCGAACCCTCTTCCAGACTCTCCTGCCCTGGCGGCCTCAATTGCCGCATTCAAAGCCAGAATATTAGTCTGGAATGCTATATCTTCAATTACCTTAATGATCTTTCCGATCTCCCCGGAAGAAGTATAAATCTCATTCATTGCGTCAGATAGATTCTGCATGGACATGTCGCAGCTTACTACCTCAGTTCCTGTCTGTTGGACCTGCATGGAGACTTCTCCTGCCTTTTCAGCCAGACGCCTGACTTTTTCCGCAACCTGGCTGATGGAACCGGTCAGCATATCAACAGTCTTTTCCTGCTCCTCCGAACCATTTGCCAGGAGCTGGGAACCGCTTGCAACCTGTCCGGAACTTAACGCCACCTGGGCAGCCGCCTGATTGACTTCATTCATAACGGAATTTAAATTCGTGACAATCTGCTTTACAGCTGTTTCAAGCTGGGAAAAATCCCCCTTAAGGCCCAAATCCACATGAAAGTCCAGATGATTGTCCG
>JAEWRS010000472.1 GCA_023398855.1 Bacillota bacterium | reverse complement strand
CGGATGATATAGCCTATGAACAGAATCTTTAAAATCTTAAACCAGCATGCCCGGTGGAAAAGAGATGATGAAAGTCTTAAATCCTACCGGGCATTTTTATGGGCCAATGCTTCTTCCCATTCTTTTTCTTTAAAGCCCACCAATACAAAGTCCTCCCCAATGATTAAGGGACGTTTGACCAGCATTCCATCAGTAGCCAGAAGATCAATCTGTTCTTTATCACTCAGGTCAGGCAACAGGTCTTTTAGTTTTTTCTCTTTATAAATAATTCCGCTGGTATTGAAAAACCGTTTTAATGGAAGGCCGCTTTTTTTGATCCATTGTGCAAGCTCCTCCGAAGTCGGGTTTTCTTCTTTTATATTTCTGGGTTCATATGAAATATTATGGGTATCCAACCATTTTTTAGCATTTTTGCAGGTACTGCAGGGCGGGTATTGTAAAAATTTAATGCTCATAACTGTTTTTCTCCTTTCTGTTTACAGCACAAGTACACGTTACTCATACCTATTGTGAATAGTTTACCTTAAAACGTATTGAATGAAAAGGAAAGAATTGGAATAAACTATAACAATTACGAAATTTTAGGTGAATCAATGAAGTTTCTTTTATTTTTGTCTGAGGCAGCAGTGCCGCTTATTATTTTTTACATGGTAGGCTTTGGTGTCTTATCTAAGCGACCGGTCTTTGATGATTTCATAGATGGGGCCAAGGAGGGGATGAAGACAGTGGCAGGGATCATGCCTACACTGATCGGGCTTATGACAGCTGTGGGGGTGCTTAGAGCCTCTGGATTTCTCGATTTTCTTGCTGAATGCTTAACAAAGCCGGCCTCATTTCTTTGGCTTCCCGCTCCTGTTGTACCGGTGATCCTGGTACGCCTGGTGTCAAACTCAGCAGCAACAGGTCTTGTGCTGGATATCTTTAAAAGATATGGGACGGACTCTTATATCGGCATGCTGACTTCTGTCATTATGAGCTGTACGGAAACCGTGTTTTATTGTCTGAGTATTTATTTTGGAACTGTAAAGATCAAGAAAAGCAGGTATACATTGGGCGGTGCATTGGCAGCTACGGCGGCAGGAGTTGCCGCCAGTGTTATATTATCCCGATATTTGGCATAAAAGGTATTTATTTGTTTAGATTTTAAGAATATCATAAGAATTCAGGTGGTTGTCTTGGGATACATAATCATGTATAATTACGAAGAAGCTTTTATTGTCATATGCGAAGGGGATAAACGTGGATACTTACGGGACTCTTAACGAAGTTTTGGTAAGACTGTTTCGGGATATTATGGATATAGAACAACAGGCTATCATTACCCAGGAGTTTAACAATATTACGAATAATGATATGCATGTAATTGAGGCCATTGGAATTGGAGAGCCTAAAAATATGTCGTCCATAGCCAGGGAACTGTCCGTTACGGTCGGCACGCTTACGATTGCCATGAACAGTCTTGTGAAAAAAGGGTATGTGACCCGCCAAAGAGGAAAAGAGGACCGGCGGGTAGTATATATCTCTCTTTCGGAAAAAGGTATAGTAGCTTATGAGCACCATGCTGAATTTCATCAGAAGATGATCGACAGTGTGGTTTCAGGCCTAAGTGAGAATGAAGTAGAAGTTTTGATCAAAGCTCTGACCAAACTGAATCATTGGTTCCGGAGTCTTTAACAGAATTAAAGGAGGCTATATGCAATTATGAAAAAAATCATCTTATTTATAATGAGCACAATGTTAATGATGTTCCTGGCAGCGTGCACCCCTACACAGCCTAAGATGGAGACAACTGCTCCTGATCCCCAGCTGATGTCTTCGACAGGCGGTGCCAGTGATAAGGTTCCTGATCCTAACGCAGAGCCAATGGAGATCATTTCCATATACAGCCAGAATGAAGACGGTACGGGTCTGAATCAGGCGATGGACGCAGTATCGGAACTTTCGGCAGAGGCCATGGTGGACAAGTTGATTGAATATGGCGTATTAGATGAAGGCACAACAGTCCTGAAGTTTGAAAAAAAGGATGGAACCGCTGTTCTTGATTTATCTAAATTATCGGCCAAGGGTTCAAACCGTGAAGCACTTATGGTGACTGCTATTGGCAATACTTTTATTGAGAACTTTGAGTTGGATAAATTAAAGCTGCTTGTTAACGGTAAGAACTATACCGGGGAACAGATCAAGCAGGGCGATAATGATTACTTGGAATACGAGAAGAATTATAAAAAGATGAAATAAAAAGAAGGCAGAAGCGGTGCATGACCGTTTCTGCCTTCTGGATTTAGTGGGTTCTTAATTCTTTTGCCAGCCAGTTGCGGAATGCCGGCTGGATAACAGAAAAGGGAGCAGGACCAATATCAAGTAAAAATTCATGGAAGTCTTTTAAGTTAAAATCATCCTTTAAAATCTTTTTTGCGGTGTTCAGCATTTCCATTATTTCTAAATACCCCACATAGTATTCCATATAATTAGTTGGGTTTTCGATCAGACTGCTGTAAATAGAATCCACAATATCTGTGTTCTCCACATTGTAAAAGGTGCCGAGGTACTTGGCTGTCTGCTCCTTATCCCAGCCCTCATAATTGATACAGATATCTAAAAATGCATAAATACCCAGAGTGACCGCCGTATTATGGGCCAGAAGTTTCCCAAGCTCAGGATCCAGCCCGTTATCCAATGTATAGGAATAAAATTCCACATAGGTGGCCCAGCCCTCTGAATAGCTGGGGAACGAGAGGATGCTCCTTAAATCACTGGGATTCTTACTTAAAAAATATACATTTTGATATAAATGACCCGGATACCCTTCATGTGCAAGGGTTGTATAAAGGTCGTCATTTTGAAAGCGCGGGTTGCCGTTGATGTAAATGACATTATCCTTATAACGGTCCAGAGGAGGAACCAAATAAAAAGCAGGGCTTAAGGAAGCTTCCAAAGAGCTGGGAACATATTTGACCGTATAACTGCTGGGCGGAAGCTGGGGAAAATCCTTGGCTATAAGGGTCTTTAAAGATTCCAGGATATCCTCGGGCTTGGTATAACGGAAAGAATAATTGTCAAGTGAGTCCAGCACCTGTGGGTGTTCCTTTGTGATCTGTCCCAGGGCCTGTATATCGGAATTCAATTGCTTTTCAATGGCCTTTGTGAGACTTCGTATGGAACCATAGGAGGTTCCGGTATTGGAATTGACCAAATATTCAAAATACTCTTTTCCCTTTGGATACCAGCTTAAGCCCTTGTCATTGGTCCCTGTTCCCATGAGGGCTGTGATACCGTTTACAAGGTTTTTATAGGCTGGTATGAAGTGTTCTTCCAGGACCTTTAAATTCTTTTCTTTATAAACTTCTTTTTCTTCCGGTGTCAAGTCCGTAAGTGCGTCCAGTCTGGTGTTAAACGTCTCCGCAAGAAAGCTGTGGTCAGGCTGGATCAAATACGCCTCGCAGGATTTTAATACGTGGTCGGCAGCAGCATCAGACATAAAAAGCCCTGCCTCTGATTTTTTCTTTTCAAACTCAATAATCTGGCCATAATAATCGTCAATGGTGGAAAGGAGAGCAAGGTAGTGATCCACATCATCGCGGGTATAAAAGGCATACTCGGAAAACAGGATAGGAAGCTGGGCCTGAATTCCAATGGTACTGGTTAACGGCTGGGCATAAAGCTCCAGCCCGTCTGAGCTTAATTCTGTGTCTATGTAGAAGCGGAGGATCTGCCAGGTAAGCCGCTGTTCATCGGTCAGCTGGCGCTGGTTGAATCCATTCAGTTCCTTTTTTAATTCCAAAAGGTTCTGCGTACCTTCTTTCATCTTTTCCAGGGAAAAATCCCCCAGAGTCAGAGGAACGGTATCAAGTCCCCGGGATGCCGGATTTGCAATGCTGAAATGAAAGCTGATCCCGGAATTGCTGATCTCCTCACGAAACAGGTCGTTAGTGAATTGATCAAATTTGTTTTGAGTAGACAAATCCTTGGCGTGATATTGTTCATACTCAGACCATGAAGGAGATGCGGGTGGTCTCTTAATTGATGCACAGCCAAAAAGCAGGGATATAACCAGAATAATAGATAGAAAACGGCTTCCCTGTTTCAAAACGATGTTTTTCATATATGTGTCCTCCGTACTTCGCTAGTATTATTTATATGATGAGATTAAAAAAGTCATGACAAAAGCCCTCAAGTGAAGGCTTACCCGCTTGACAAACGTTACGGAAACCTTTAAACTAGGTATATTGACAATCTTTTATAATGAAAATGCTGAGAAAAGAAGAGTAAGAAATCCACCTCATGGGCAGAGACTTCCGGAAGCTGAAAAGGAAGCTTGAGCGTATTTCCCAACATGGCCTTGGAGCAGCAGAATTGAATTGGCTGAATCACGCCTTTAAGTTCTGACGGTTACACCCGTTATCGTGTCAGACTGTTATTGAGTAACCGCAATACCCGGAAGGGTTTAGGGATACCAACGCAGCCGGTAAGGTCCGTACTGAAAGGTGCGGATGAATTAAAGTGGTACCACGGGACAGTTCCCCGTCTTTAAATTTCCGAAAGGATGTTTTAAGGCGTTTTTTTTTTGCAGGAAAGAAGAGAATCCTGCTAAGCAAGCTTAAGTCAGTTATATCATAAACAGGAGGAAAACAAAATGTGTAAAAATGTTGATAAAAAACCATATTACATCACCACGGCCATTGCTTATGCATCGGGAAAACCCCATATTGGCAATACCTATGAGGCTGTTTTGGCCGATGCCATTGCCCGCTATAAGAGAGCGGAAGGATATGATGTGTTTTTTCAGACAGGAACTGATGAACACGGTCAGAAGATCGAAGAAAAGGCAGAAGCAGCAGGCATCACTCCCAAAGAGTTTGTAGACAGGGCAGCTGGAGAAATCAGAAAAATCTGGGATATGATGAATACTTCATATGACAAATTCATTCGGACGACAGACAAAGACCATGAAGAACAGGTTCAGAAGATATTTAAAAAGCTTTATGAACAGGATGACATTTATAAAGGATATTACGAAGGCCTATACTGCACTCCATGTGAATCCTTTTTTACGGAATCCCAGCTGGTGGATGGCAAATGTCCTGACTGCGGGCGGGAAGTAAAGCCTGCAAAAGAAGAAGCTTATTTTTTCCGTATGAGTAAGTATGCGGACCGTTTGATCAGGCATATTAATGAAAATCCTGATTTTATTCAGCCTGTATCCAGAAAAAATGAGATGATGAACAATTTTCTTCTGCCTGGCCTTCAGGACCTTTGCGTATCAAGGACTACATTTAAGTGGGGAATCCCAGTATCTTTTGATCCAAAGCACGTAACCTATGTCTGGCTGGATGCACTGACAAACTATATTACCGGCATAGGCTATAACTGTGATGGTAACAGCAGCGGGCAGTTTGAAAGACTCTGGCCTGCGGACCTTCACCTCATTGGAAAAGACATCATTCGTTTCCATACCATTTACTGGCCTATTTTCCTTATGGCGCTTAATGTTCCCCTGCCAAAGCAGGTATTTGGCCATCCATGGCTGCTGCAGGGTGACGGAAAAATGAGCAAATCTAAGGGGAATGTTCTTTATGCAGATACGCTGGTAGATTTTTTCGGAGTGGATGCGGTTCGCTATTTTGTCCTTCATGAAATGCCCTTTGACAATGACGGAATCATCTCCTGGGAGCTTATGGTAGAACGCATGAACTCTGACCTTGCCAATATTCTTGGCAATCTGGTAAACCGTACCATTTCCATGTCCAACAAATATTTTGATGGCATTGTCAATGATGGAAAGGCAGCTGATGCCATTGATGAGGATTTAAAGGCAGTGGTGCTGGAAGAAGTGAAAAAGGTCCAGGAAAAGATGGATAAGCTTCGCGTTGCCGATGCTATGACTTCTATATTTAATATTTTCAGAAGAAGCAACAAATATATTGATGAAACAACTCCCTGGACTCTGGCAAAGGATGAAGCTTCTAAGGGGCGTTTAGAAACTGTTCTTTATCATTTAACGGAAGCCATTACCATTGGTGCCTCCCTTCTTGATTCCTTTATGCCTGAGACCTCCGGAAAGATTCTCGGCCAGCTTAATACTTCAAAGAGAGAGCTGTCTCAGATGAATGAATTCGGCCTTTATCCGTCAGGAAACAAGGTGACCGATAAGCCGGAAATTCTGTTTGCCCGCATGGATATTAAGGAAGTGATGGAAAAGGTAGAGGCAATGAGCCCGGCCAAAACAGAGGAGTCCAAAGAAGCTGACAAGGAAGAAGGCTTAGCAGTCATTGACATAGAAGCAAAGGCTGAGATCGAGTACGAGGATTTTGCCAGGCTTCAGTTCCAGGTAGGTGAAATCCTCGCTTGTGAAGCTGTTCCAAAATCTAAGAAGCTTCTGTGCTCTCAGGTGAGGATTGGCAGCCAGGTAAAGCAGATTGTCAGCGGAATCAAGGCCCATTACTCACCGGAAGAAATGGTTGGAAAAAAGGTAATGGTTGTGGTAAACTTAAAGCCAGCGAAGCTGGCAGGAGTCATGTCAGAAGGCATGCTGCTCTGTGCGGAGGATGCAGAGGGCAATTTATCCCTTATGATTCCGGAAAAACTTATGCCGGCAGGAGCAGAAATCTGCTGATAAAAGGGAATTTTATACCCCGTAGGAAGCTGCGGGGTATTTGTCATGATAGCTGATCACGTGAGAGAGGAAGATATGATGGATAAGTCGATAAGTGACCGTACAAAAGGAATATCAGGTAATACCTTAAAGCTGATTGCCATCATTACCATGTTCATTGACCACATTGGTGTGGCTATCATAGAAAATGGGATTTTAAAATATCAGAGTATTGATCCTGCTTATGTGATTTTTGGTAAGATGGAAAACACATGGGGCATTATCAACCTGGCACTCCGCACCGTTGGCAGGATCGCATTTCCAATCTTTTGTTTTCTGTTAGTAGAAGGATTCATTCATACCAGAGATATAAAGAAGTACGGAACCAGGCTTCTGGTATTTGCACTTGTTTCCGAAATTCCCTTTGACTTAGCTCTTTTTGACAGGTGGTTTTACCCTGACTATCAGAATGTATATGTTACCCTGCTCATCGGTCTCTGTGTCCTTTATTGGTATGAAAAGTTCTCTGAAAACCCCATGAAGCGGACTCTGGTATTTTTGGCCGGATGCGGGGCTTCCTTTGTTTTAAAATGTGACTATGGCATTATAGGAATTGCCATGATCCTTCTTATTTATCTATATAGACAAAATAGTAAATTGCAGACAATATATGTGGGAATTCTGGCAGTAGTTGAAAGCCTTGGCTGCTTTGGAGCCGCGATCCTGGCTTTTATCCCTATCCGGATGTATAACGGAACCAGAGGAAAAGCGAATCTAAAGTACTTTTTCTATTGGTTTTATCCCGCTCACTTAGTACTGCTTTATATCCTTCGTTTGCTTATTATAAAGTAAGGATAGAACCCAATGGCCGGAAGGGCCTGATTTTAAAGGAGATTCCAATGATTTTTGACACACACGCCCATTATGATGATGAGGCATTCGACGAAGACAGAGAGGACCTGCTGGCAAGCCTTTGTACCCATGGAATAGAGGCTGTTACCAATATAGGAGCCAGCATGAAAACCTCCAGACAGACTCTGGAACTGGCGGAAAAATATCCATATATATATGGAGCCATCGGCGTCCATCCCAATGAAACAGGAACAATGAATGAAGAGAGCTTAGCTTGGCTGAAGGAACAGGCTGCCCATAAAAAAATTGTGGCAATCGGTGAAATCGGCCTTGATTATTATTGGGATGAGCCGGATCGTGAGACCCAGAAAACATGGTTTATCCGACAGCTTGAACTGGCAAAGGAGGTAGGGCTTCCTGTTGTCATTCATAGCAGGGATGCGGCAAAGGACACTCTGGATACGATGAAAGC
>JAEWRS010000391.1 GCA_023398855.1 Bacillota bacterium | reverse complement strand
CAGCTTATCCAAACGCTGCCCTGCTTCATTTTGTGATACGATCAAAGACTGCATGATCTGTCCTTTCTGCATTTATTGCCATAAATATTGGCAGAGCCCGCTCACAGGGCATTTAAGCCTGCCGCTTACATTGACAGGCTTTTTAAGAGCGCAGCAGCGCGCTCTGCGCTGCCGTCATCCTTATCATCTGTTTCAGGCCTTAAGCCGGAAAGAATATTTAAAAACGTTTTTTCATCCAGAATGAGCCTTACCTCAAGCGTCAGCTGATGATGGAGAAACATATTCATAAAATAATGTTCCGCATTTTTTTTATTCACTTTTTTAGCCGTACAGTAAATAAAGACTCCGGTTGAATGAATCGCAGCCACATCCACCGGAAGGACTTCATCTCTGGAGGTGATGATCAGATCATAGAGCAGTCTGACTTTTCCTTCATAAGAAGAGGCATTTTTATACAGCTCCTCTGACATGGTTTTATACCTCCAGGCAGCTATAAGGGGTGAGGCCCAATTAGCCACAGGAAGCACAGAGAGCACCGCCGTGATAGTCAGAATGTTTTTCCAGGTTGAATCGGCAATCAGACTCCGGGCAAAAAGCAGTGCCAGGATCAGGACTGCTCCTGCCGATACTTTTCTGAGTTCTGCATTTTTATGATAATTCCGATAACCGAACTGTCCTTTCCCGTATCGTTTCACTTTTGTAATCCTTTTCCTATTCCTGATTTTTTACGTGTCCTTCATAAGCCTTTTCATTAAGTGAAAAGTGACCGTGTGTGGCACTGCCTTGCTAAGAAGCCGGAAAATTTTCATGGTGGTCCCGTAGACAGAAACAGGACGGCCCATCATACTGTCTAGCAATGCAAGGCGTACCACCTTCCTGGGATCAGCCATGACAACTTGTTTATAAAGAGGGATATACCCTGTGGTCTCCGCAATATCAAAAAATTCGGTCCTCACAGGCCCTGGGCATACTGCTGTAACATAAATACCCTTTTTTTTCAATTCTTCATTCAGCGCCCTGCTATAGCTTAATACAAAGGATTTTGTAGCAGCATATATAGCAAAACCAGGCTGTGGCAAAAAGGAAGCGGCAGAAGAAAACTGTATGATCCTGCTGTTCTTAGACATGTAGGGAAGAACCATATGGGTCACCGCGCAAAGAGCCCTGCAGTTTAAATCCACCATTCCCATCTCATCTCCTAAGTTTATTGTTCCCACATCACCGATCTTTCCGTAGCCTGCCGCATTGATCAGCCACTTTACCTCAGGCTTTTCCTTCATCAAAAGATCTTCCAAATCTGTCAGACGGTCATTATCCGTCAGATCAATAGAAAAAGCCCGAACCTTGACCGGAACAAGAGGGGATAATTCCTCTAACCGTTCTTTTCTCCTGGCAATGGCCCATATTTCTCCGATCCCGCTGAAACGGTCGGCAATCTGCATGAGAAACTCTCTTCCCATGCCGGAGGATGCACCTGTCACAATGGCAATCTTCATAATCAATTCCTTCTTTTCATTTATTGTTGTCCTCGTATCCGGGCAGAGTCATTTCTACCGGACCGGAGGAAGGCTTCCCAATAGGTACCTCTTTTTTAAGGAGTATTACTTGTTTCCAGTCTTTTTATGAATGTTCCTTATGGTCTTTTTCTTCGGTTCCCTGCGTTCTTCCGCCTCCCTGACTCCTGATTTCTTCACCCTGCTGTAATTTTTACCTCCTTTGCCGTCTGAAAAGCTTCCCGGGGTACCTGCTTTCGGACGGATCAGGGATTTTTTATCATACCCGATAAGATCCGTACGGCCCGCCAGCCTCAACGCTTCGGATACCAGTTCGTAGTTCTTTGGATTCCTGTACTGGATCAAAGCTCTTTGCATTGCTTTTTCATGAGGATTGACCGGCACATACACTTTTTCCATAGTACGTGGATCATATCCGGTATAATACATGCAGGTGGATATGGTAGATGGGGTGGGATAAAAATCCTGCACCTGTTCTGGCATGTAACCTAAATCCCGCAGATATTCTGCAAGCTCAACAGCCTCAGAAAGCCCTGATCCAGGGTGGGAGGACATCAAGTATGGGACAAGATACTGCTTCATACCAAGCCGCCCATTCATATCATTGTACTCCTTTACAAACTGACGGTACACATGATTTTGGGGCTTTCCCATTTTGGAAAGCACCTTATCTGCAACATGCTCCGGAGCGACCTTTAATTGTCCGCTTACATGGTATTGGCAAAGCTCCTTTAAGAATTTTTTACCTGGTTCAGCCAGCACATAATCAAAACGGATGCCGGAACGAATGAATACCTTTTTCACCTTTGGCACATTTCTCAGCTTCCGAAGCAGCTCAATATAGTCGGTGTGGTCTGCTTTTAAATTCTTGCAGGGGTCAGGAAACAGACACTGCCGGTTTGGGCAGGCTCCCTTTGTCATCTGTTTATCGCAGGCCGGAGACCGAAAATCTGCAGTCGGTCCCCCTACATCATGAATATATCCCTTAAAGTCAGGCTCCTCCGTTAAAAGCCTGGCTTCTTCCACAAGCGAATTATGGCTTCTGGCCTGTATAATCCGTCCCTGGTGAAAGGTGAGTGCGCAGAAGCTGCAGGCACCAAAACACCCCCGGTTGCTGATCAGGCTGAATTTGATTTCCCGGATAGCGGGTACTCCTCCAAGTTCCTCATAGGAAGGATGATAATTCCTCATATATGGAAGGGCATATACCTCATCCATTTCTTCCATGGAAAGAGGCTTGGAAGGCGGGTTTTGAACCACAAATAAATTGTCTTTATAAGGCTCCGCCAGGCGCTTTCCCGTAAATGGATCTGTGTTGTTATATTGAATGTAATAGCTTCTTGCATATTCCAGTTTGTCTGACTTCAACGTATCAAAGGAAGGAAGGATCTGTGCATCATATACGGTCTCCAGACTGTCAGTCTTATAAACTGTTCCGTCGATAAAGGTGACATCCTTGATGCTGATCCCGCTGTTTAAGGCATCTGCAATTTCCACAATGGATCGTTCTCCCATTCCATAAGAAATTAAGTCTGCCTGGGAATCTATCAAAACAGAATGCTTCAGCCGGTCTGACCAGTAGTCATAATGGGCCAGGCGCCTTAAGCTGGCCTCAATTCCGCCGATGATGACAGGAGCCTTTTTATATACGGACCTGATGAGATTGCAGTAAACCGTAACCGCATAATCAGGACGCTTTCCCATAGCTCCCCCTGGTGTATAAGCATCCTGCTGCCTGCGTTTTTTTGAAACAGAGTAATGGTTTACCATGGAATCCATATTGCCGCCAGAAACAAGAAAGCCAAGCCGTGGTTCCCCTAATACCTGAATACTTGTCCGGTCTTTCCAGTCCGGCTGCGCGATCATGCCTACCTTGTATCCATGAGCTTCCAATAGCCGGCTGATGATGGCATGGCCAAAGGACGGATGGTCCACATAGGCATCTCCGGTGACATAGATAAAATCGCATTGCTTCCACCCTCTGATATTCATATCGGACCGGCTCATAGGAAGATAATCGTGGATCATGATTGCACTCCATTTCCATTTAGTATCTGGTGATAATCGTAGATAAAGTAATCGGCAAGCTGTCGCTTTTCCGTTTCCATTTCCCTGGAAAACTCATCGTCAATGGCACAGACTGCCATTCCAGCCCTTTTTCCAGCCATGATTCCGGCTGGAATATCTTCGAATACCAGACAATGAGACGGTGACACGGAAAGATCTCCCGCCACCTTTAAATAAATATCCGGCGCAGGCTTTCCGGAAGGCACCTCACAGGAAGTGGCTACTACTTGAAAATATTGCCTGATATTTAAAGAATCAATCACAGCATCTACCATCTGTCTCCCGTTGC
>JAEWRS010000323.1 GCA_023398855.1 Bacillota bacterium | reverse complement strand
CCTGCTCAGTTTGTACTGTTGATCTCGCATTCAATTGATAGAATGTAATGCAGCGCAAAGAGATTACCCTAGATTATATGCAGCTAAGATCATTTTGTCAACACAAAATTAATTTTTTTACCTTACGGATACTTGTGACTCACGCCCGTTGAATCATGCGCCCAGAGGGCCCACTGGGTACCTCCAGGAATAAGCCTGTCATTTGACTGTCAATAAAACACTTGCATCAATTTCTGTAATTATTTCCATGTTCTCCGGGTTGTACACCATAAATACTGCTGTTGTATGATACACCCCTTCCTCTGGCACCTGTTCCAGATCAACATATGCATTCCGCTCTCCGGGTTTCAGAATTTCCGAACAAAACAATTCCACTCCCGTGTCATCCAGAATCAATTTCACCTTTGCATACTGATCATTTTCTGCTGGATTTCCAATCATCAGATTACAGCGATTCCCTGCCCTTGATACTGTTGGAGCAGCATTCACCTGAATGGCAAAATAAGAACTTTCCTTTTGCTCCTCCCCCTGCCCTGGTTCACGGGTGGGGCGTACATATTCTCCATCCCTTGCTTCCTCTGCAAATGGATACGCTCTCTCCTTACTGCCATTTTGAATACACACGGAAATTAACGGAATAGCAATGGCAATTACCGTACCAGCCAATATGATTTTCATATATTTACTCAATGATTTCAATACTCTCAATCACCACATCTTTCTTTGGCTTTCGTTCTTCTGCCGATACCTTTACCCGGGTAATTGCCTCTGCCACATTCAGCCCTTTGACGATCTGGCCAAACACCGTATGCCCGTAATCCAGTCCCCAGGCACCGCCAACCTGGCGGTACGTCTCTCCTACAGGTGCATACTTTGCCTCATATTCACCTGGTATCCCATCAGATGCAATGGCCTGAATCTGAGCATTTAAATCGTCTTCAAATTTTTGAATTTCCTCTTCACTCACAGTATTTTCCTTACCAAGTTCTTCTAACTCCTTCAAGCGCATATTCATCAAATCATTCATATAGCAGTTGGCCGGGACAATCCGGTCATCATCAGGGATCTCTTCACTTACAAGAAGATAAAACTGGCTTAAATTACTGTTGCGGGTATTTCCCCCGTCACCAGCCATGGCAACCGCACCTTTAAAATGATACAGTCCATTGTCCGCCTCATCTTCAAATGGACTCCCAAAAATACTTCTCTCCTGGACCTCCGGGTCACCTGGCTTTCCCCCTTGGGTCAATTCTC
This sequence comes from Bacillota bacterium, assembly GCA_023398855.1. Classification (GTDB taxonomy): domain Bacteria; phylum Bacillota; class Clostridia; order Lachnospirales; family Lachnospiraceae; genus Lacrimispora. The sequence continues at coordinate 1,636 of JAEWRS010000323.1, read as the reverse complement.
CACGCTTTGCATAATAAAACAGGCTGCCATTGTAGTAATCCTCTTTCGCTAAACCAATAAAATTCTCTACTGCCTTTGGAGCCTGTTTCGGATACAGCAAAATCGTAACATCTCCTGCTGTTGTATGGAGAATTGCATAAGGCCCTTCGGATTCTGCTGACTGAGGATTGTCAGCCGGCTCTGCCTGAATAGGAAAACTGTCTGCAATATCCGCAGATGCCACTGCATAACTATGTTTCTTTACGCAGCCGGTAACCAGCACGGCAGTCATTCCTGCCAGACATACCAGTAGGATCATCTTATTTTTATGACTCATTTTTTTCTTCCTCCATATCACTTAAAACTCCGTATACTACATATCTGGCATCATCATATTCATAGGAACAGGTACAAAGTGCCAGGATTCGTTCCTTATCTCCCAAGGAAACCAGACTAGTAAAAGTGGAAGAGGCCAAAAGCTTACTTAACCATCTCTCCCGTTTATCTTCGCTTTCAAATATAATTGGAAAGGCTCCATTCTGACCAGCCCTGACCTCTCCGGCAAATAAATCAACCCTATAATTTTTACCGGGAGTAAACAGATACATTACCGGATGCTTCTCATAATAGGCCTGCTTCTTGTAACCAGAAAGAGAGGAGAACATCTGCCCTCCTCTGATGTGGTGCCCATACAAAATGGTCACATCATCCTGAAATTCCTTCTGGTTTTTATTCTCCATAAAAATAGAACCAATGATACTTCTCGCTCCGTCAGCCGTGTGATTTAAGTAATATTCATTATCTTGCCCCTGTACTACCGGATAGTCAATCTCTGATCCCGGTGACCAGAGCCAGCCGGTAATATCAGGATACTGTTCCAGCAATGTGTCAAAATCCGGCTTTTCCCTTACCCGTATATCTATGGCGGCAACATTGTTATCCTTTTTCAACATAACATCAGTATTTCGGAATGCCAGCTCTCTTAGCTGGTCATAGGCCAATTCAGCTGAAACCCTGGGTACCATCTCCAGATAAAAATTCCAGCCGCAAAAAACAACGCCCCCCAGGCACAATAAAGGCAGTCCACATAATAATAGTCGTTTCTTTTTCATCCTAATATCCTAATTAAGTACATTCACCTGAATTTTTACCTGAACCTGTCCGATATCATCCAATGACTCTGGATCTGTCGCAATAACCTGAGCAGTACAACCATAGTTTCCGGCCGGAAGATTTTGTTTTAACTTTATCTTGTCAATATACTGTCCCGGTTTTAGACCCTGACTCTCATACAGCACATCATTTGTATCATCCCTGCGGATTACTACGCGGCAGTAGTAACGGTTTTCCGGAATATTTTCCAGGCCAATGGAACCTTCACTTTTCCCATCATTAAAAATTGCTTTGGCATTCATGGATACATTAAACATACCCTCTTCCACGATAGAGTTGAGAATCCCCTGAACTTCAGTAGGAGCTTTCCCCTGCAAAGAACCATCCTGGGCCAATCTATCAAACCAGTATTTGGTTGTCACATCCATCACCTGATTTTGTGTATACCACCAATATCCACCACCTGCAGCGATAAATATCAGAAGGATCAGAAGAAGGGCTTTTATCTTGCCCCTCTTCTCTCCTTTTTTACTGTCTATACAGC
>JAEWRS010000314.1 GCA_023398855.1 Bacillota bacterium | reverse complement strand
TTTGTATACAGGATAGAACCGCAATGAAAGGTTCCAAAATCAAACCCAAGTAAGAAAGGAAGTACTACCTTGAAAAAACTTATAGCAATTACTCTTTGTGCAATTATGACACTATCCTTTGCCGGTTGCTCCAACAATTCCTCCGCAAAGAATAACTCCCAAAAACCTGTCATCAGCGGTGATGTGGGAATGCCCAACCCATTCGTTGATTGCGCTACGATTGCTGATGCGGAAAAAATCGCTGGCTTTACCGTAACTGTTCCTGAAAAAATGCCGGAAGGTTATGCGCAGAAGCTCATTCAGGCAGTTGAAAAGGAAATGGTACAGGTTTTCTATGAGAACGGCGAAAAGAAAATTCTTATCCGTAAGGCAAAAGGCAGTGAGGACATCAGCGGCGACTACAACGAATACAAAGAAAACAGCACCGCGACCGTTGGTAATCTGAAAGTGTCTACCAAAGGAAATGATGGCAAAATCAATGTAGCCACATGGGTCGACGGAGAGTATACCTATTCTATTACTGCCAATCTCGGTGAAGCAGGTTTGAATACGGCAACGATCTATGATATGGTAGGCAGTATCCGCTAAAATATCAGCAGCAGATTGAAGTATGGCGATACTGTCAGTTCCAGTATCGCCATATTGCTATCCAAGGAGGTGACTATATGGCAGAAACATTTAAGCTGCAAAATGGACTTTGGGATTTAATGTGCTTCTTAAAGGAGTGTATCTATTTCCTGTTCTTTCTGCTTCTTTCTGCGGCAAAGTTTGGAAGCAGTAATAAGGCAATACCAACGCAGGACGGTTTGCGTTCCGCTCAGATTAATGAACAAGCCGGGCGGTTAATGACAGCTTATGGAAACAGTGTCCTGCGTCTTGCTTATTCCTATCTTCACAATATGAGCGATGCGGAGGATGTATTGCAGGATACATTGCTACAATTTATGAAAACACAGCCGCAGTTTGAAACGGAGGCACATGAAAAAGCATGGTTATTGCGGGTTGCGATTAACATCAGCAAAAACAAAATAAACTATAATCACATACGAAAAACCGATGAACTTAGCGAAACTTTGGCGGCAAACGAGACAGAGGACTTGTCTTTTGTATGGGAGGCCGTGAAGCAACTTCCTTCGAAATACAGCGAAGTTGTTCATCTTTTTTATCATGAGGGCTACTCTACGGCTCAAATAGCTTTGCTGCTATCAAAGAATGACGCAACTGTCCGCTCATTACTGCAAAGGGCCAGAATCAAACTCAAGGGTGTTTTAAAGGAGGTGTACGATTTTGGAAAATAGGTATGACAAAGTTATGAAGAACATTGAAGTTACCGCTGACATGCGCAATAGAATTCTGAATAACATGAACAATCTTAATTTGAATAAAATTCCAAACAAGATTATTCCCTTTCATAATTATAAGAAGTACCTTTCTATCGCTGCCTGCTTTGTGTTTTTGCTTGTTGGGTCATTGATCATTCACAACACAAGCAGTGGGCCTAATGAGCCGCCTCTTTTAGTAGGACCGAAAATCGTGGATCACAGCACAATCGATGAATTATCGGAAGCCGTTGGTTTTCCTGTGAAAGAGCTGCAAAATATTCCGTTTGATGTGGATACTATGAAATTTACGTCTCTTTGTGATGATCTTGCTGAAGTAACTTATGAAGGACAGAGCAACACGGCGGTATTGAGAATGGCTCCCCATAATGAAGATATCAGTGGGGATTATTCAGAATATACCAGCATAAAGAATGATACAATTAACGGGCATGAAATCACGTTGAAAGGCAACAACGGCAAGTATAATCTTGGGGTTTGGCAATCTGATGGATTTTCCTATGCTGTGCATTTTTCAGAAGCAGTTTCTGAACAGGAAATACTAATCACTATTGAAAGTTTACAGTGATAAGCCGCTATATCCGTTAATTTGTTATCATGCAATTTTATGCCAAAAAGAGAACAAGTTTTGCGACTTCATGTTATGGTAACCCATGAAGAATTATCTAACTTCGCTGGGTTTGTGGAGGCTCGGAATGCTTAAAAATAACAACGTGAAAACATAATTTGCTTCCCTTCTTGATAAGTGATCAGTTGTTCACTATAATTATGGTGAACAACTGATCACTGCATTTATTGATGGAGGTTATTATGCCAAAAAACGAAACACGGGATACGAAGGAAGTTATTTTGAAAGTTGCTCTAAAATTGTTTTCTGAACGGGGCTATGATGGGGTTGGTATTCGTGACATAGCAAAAGAAGTCGGAATACGGGAGAGCGCCCTTTATAAGCATTATAGCGGAAAGCAAGATATTTTTGACTCAATTCTCAAAGACATTGAGCGTCGTTATCAAGAGGACATTTCTACTTTTATTCCACCTGAAAGCATGGTCAATATTCTCTCAGGAGAAAATGGTGTAAGAGACGAACTATTCCGTATTAGCGTTACCATGTTCCAGTTCTATCTCAAAACAGAGTATGGTTCACAACTGCGCAGAATGTTGACAATGGAACAGTATAGAACTTCGGAGGCAAACAAGTTTTTTAGGGAATTAATCATAGACAAGGGCTTAGATTATATTTCAGGCGTGTTTACTGATTTAATAAATACTGAGGTTTACTTTGATGCTGACCCGATGGTAATGGCCTTGCAGTTTTATTCACCTTTGTATTTGTTGTTATCCAAATATGACAATCAGCCCGACAAATATGAGGAAGCATTATCTTTTTTAGAAAAACATATTACAACATTCAATAAAACCTATTTAAGGAGCGAAAAATAATGAGAGGAATTGGGGTATTGGCAGCAGTGTGGTTAATTACCGGCCTGAGTATTTATGCAGGACTATCCGGCAAGCAAATATTATTTATCAATGGCCCGAGATCGGCCGTTATTACATTAGGTGCAATCGGATTTGCAATGTGTATGATTATGTCAACAATCGGTAAATTTATCAGCAATGCACCTGCACACCCGCTCACCATCATGGGATACATCTTTGGGACAATCGCATTACTTACAACAGCAACACAAATATTCAAATGGAAAATTCCTATTATTTATGACCCCAAAATTGCGCTTCTTGTAGTTGCTGGCTGTATTGTCGTAAAGTCGATTATTGGCAGGCTTTCACCGTTGATAGTTAAATAAATAGCTGAAAAGAGGGCTGGCCACTTAAATTATGGCGCGCTTTCTGCGCCGCAAAGCTGCCCTCACACCAAATCTGGCGCTGTTTGAGAATCTGTCGGTGGAGGGATGTTCCATATCTTTCCCGCTGCTTTTTCACTGCCTCTTCAAAAATATTTACACGTATGGAACGACTCCGGTGACTGTCGCTGGCGCATTGACTTAACATGGGACAGATTCGGCAGATGCTGTGGTGTTCCTCTCAAGGCTACGCAGCATCAGTTGCTTCACGCTCCGCCAGTATCTGAATGTTCTTTTTAAAGGAAGCGTTGGCTTTTACATGAGTGGAATCGGATAGGATGAGTTCCTCCTTTACCAGCCCCTTTACCATGCATTGCTCTAAAATCTGCTCAAGCAGGCGTCGGAATACATGTTCTCCCTGGAACCGCCTGCGCCGGTTCTGTGAGATGGTAGAATGGTCCGGTACACCATCTCACAGAAC
>JAEWRS010000292.1 GCA_023398855.1 Bacillota bacterium | reverse complement strand
GCGTAATCTTGGAAGCTGTATTAATAAAGCCATAGCCCAGAAAATAGCCGTCAAAATCTTCTAAGGCTACGATGTCTCCGTTGGTATAGTTTCCGGTGATGGTGTCAATTTCATTGTCATAGATCCACGGGCCGCCGGCTTTTAAAGAGCGGCCTTCTCCTTTTTTCAATCGTACGGTTGCTGATTCCATAAGCATAAACTCCTTTAGTGATTAATAAGACCTCGCTTCAGTGAGGTGAGCAGTTGGTATAAAGGCTGAAACAAGACCAGGGACAGAAAAAAATTACTGGTTCCGTGGACGATATCATAGGGGATACCTGCTGTCCACCAGGAGAGCGCAGCTCCGACACCGCCGTATATGAGATAGGAAGCAGTACAGAATAATCCGAACAGCATTCCAAAGATCCCGGATAACAGCGATATGCCTAAAGGCTTTGGCCCATTGTTTTTGTAAATGAGAAATACGGCGGCCGGAAGAATGGGCCACACATATAAATAGGAAAACCACCAGAGGCCAAAGCCGAAAACCAACCCTTCCAATATGACAAACACGTACAGGATAAGCCATACGTGTCTGCCAAATACCAGGGTGTATAAAATTAAAAGCAGGGATACCAGTTCCACGTTTGCCAGCCCGGACAAGCTAATATGGCTGACAAATAAAATGGCGGACAGCAGTGCGTCTAATACCAGCTCCCTGGTGGTTAACAGGAAATGCTTTTTCATGACTTTTTATTTTCCTCAGAGGAGAGAGTATACTGAAAGGTATAGCGTTCTCCATCCTTGATGGCCTGCTGGCTCACACCGTAGCTGCAGGGTTCTCCGTTGCAGAATAGAGCCCAGTAAGCGCTGTCCTTTTGGTAATCTGCCCGTTTTCCGTTAATTGTAGTGATCATGAGGCCAAAATCCTGGGACGTAGTTCCCTCAATTTGAAGATCCGGTACGGATTCCAGAGCTTCTGACAGAAACTGTGCTTCTGTGGTGGTCTGATAGTGATCGGTTACTCCGTTATCATATACCACGTCAATGAAAATGTTTTTTGTTCCTGCCATGGGAACCGGTTTGGTCAGGGTATATACGACTAGCAGAAGTGCCAGGACCGTAATGGCGGCGCAGCCCCCTAAAAAGGGAGAAAGCCTCTTAAACTTATTCATAGTCTGCCGACTTCCTTTTTCATTATTTGTCTCCTAATGAATCAAGTTGACATAACTGCATTCCGGTAAAGACCAGGAAACTGCAAAGGCCCCATACCTGCCGGTCTGATGGAGAATCCGACTAAATGCATGGATTAGTATAGCATAAATATATGGCGGCCTGCAAGGACAGAATTTCCATCTTTTCTTAAAATAGCCTTTGATGTATAATAAATGGGAATTGAATAAATGCAAAGGTGGATAAAATGGCTGTGAAGGAACAGATTTTAGAAGAAATCAAGGCTTGTGAAAAACTTTTGATTGGTGTGGGGGAGGAATGGAAAGCAGCTGGCTCACCGGATATCAAGAGCCTTTACGATAAAATAGACGGGCTCATTAAGGGAAAGGATTTTTTTATTGTGACAACCATAACAGATGGAGAGATTTTTCATTCCACCCTGGAGCAAAGCCGCATGGTGGCGCCCTGCGGAAACGTGACATGGAGGCAGTGTTCCAAGGCCTGTACAAAGAATATCTGGGAGCTGGGAGAGATCCCGGAGGATGTGTGCCCCTGCTGCGGTGCAGCACTTACAGGTAATACCATAGAGGCAGAAAATTACATAGAAGAGGGCTATCTTCCCCAATGGAAGGCCTATACCTCTTGGCTGGCAGGAACTCTTAATAAGAAGCTGCTGGTTCTGGAACTGGGGGTGGGATTTCAGACCCCCACTGTTATCCGGTGGCCCTTTGAGAAGACTGTTTCAATTAACAAGAAGGCTTACATGTACCGGATTCACGAAAGCTTTTCCCAGCTTCCTGAGTCCTTGAAGGGGAAGGCAGATGGGATTTTAGAAAATTCTTTGGAATTCTTTCGGAAATTATAGTCACATTTTGCGTTGTACATTGTATGACGCTGTGTTAAAATGTTGGAAAAAGGCGTAAAGAGGTGACTGCCATGATTGCGATAATCGACTATGATGCTGGAAACTTGAAAAGTGTGGAGAAGGCTCTTACCGCACTGGGAGCTCAACCCGTGATCAGCCGGGACAAGGAGCTCCTCCTTTCTGCCGACAAGGTGATTCTCCCGGGCGTAGGCTCCTTTGGGGATGCAATGGAAAAGCTCCATCAATATGGTCTGGTGGATGTGATCCATCAGGTGGTTTCAAAGGGAACCCCATTTCTTGGAATATGCCTGGGACTGCAGCTTTTCTTTGAAAGCAGCGAGGAATGCCAGGGTGTGAGCGGGCTTTCCCTGCTTCCCGGAAAGATTGTGAGATTTCCTGATATGCCGGGGCTTAAAGTCCCGCACATGGGTTGGAACCGTCTGGATATTAAGCCTGGTGCGAGACTTTTTAAAGGGATTGAATCAGGGGCATATGTGTATTTTGTCCATTCATATTATTTAGAAGCGGGCAGGGAATCTGATGTGGCCGCATCTTCCATGTATGGGGTTACGTTCGGAGCATCAGTGGAACGGGGGAATCTTTTTGCCTGTCAATTCCATCCGGAAAAGAGCAGCGATACTGGTTTAAAGATTTTAAAAAATTTCATTGAGCTGACTTAGGAGGTGCCGGATGCTTACAAAGAGAATCATTCCATGCCTGGATGTCATGGACGGAAGAGTTGTAAAGGGTGTAAATTTCGTGAATTTAATGGATGCCGGAGACCCGGTGGAGATTGCTGCCGCTTATGATAAGGCCGGTGCCGATGAGTTGGTGTTTCTTGATATTACCGCTTCCTCTGATCATCGCAATACAGTGGTGGAGATGGTGAGACGGGTGGCGGAAAAGGTGTTTATCCCCTTTACCGTAGGCGGAGGGATCCGCACGGTGGAAGATTTTAGAATGCTTTTAAGAGAAGGTGCGGATAAGATATCCATTAATTCTTCTGCCATCAATACTCCCCGGCTGATCTCTGATGCGGCCGGTAAATTCGGAAGCCAGTGCGTGGTAGTTGCCATTGATGCCAGAAGGAGGGCAGATGGAAGCGGCTGGAACGTATATAAGAATGGAGGCCGGATTGACACAGGACTTGATGCGGTGGAATGGGCCAGGAAGGCAGACCGTATGGGAGCAGGGGAGATCCTCCTTACCAGTATGGATTGTGACGGAACAAAGGCAGGATATGATGATGAACTAAACCGTATCATCGGGGACCAGGTATCTGTACCGGTGATTGCCTCAGGAGGTGCAGGTACCAAGGAGCATTTTTACCATGCCCTGACAGCAGGAAAGGCAGATGCAGCATTGGCTGCTTCTCTGTTCCATTATAAAGAGCTGGAAATCATGGATTTAAAACAATATTTGAATGAAATGGGAGTACCGGTGAGAATGTAAGGCAAAGCCTTAATTTCAGAATACAAAAGTGGGAATTCCCCAAAAAGATAAAGGAGAGAAAATGGGAGCAATTGAGAATGATTGGCTGGAACCTTTAAGCGAAGAGTTTAAAAAGCCATATTACAGGGAACTTTATCAAAAGGTGAAGCGTGAATATGAAGCGGCTAAGGTCTTTCCTGATCCGAACGACATTTTCAATGCGTTTCAGTTCACACCTCTTTCCAATGTGAAAGCAGTGATTTTGGGGCAGGATCCTTATCACAATCATGGGCAGGCCCATGGACTATGTTTTTCCGTGAAGCCTGATGTGGAGATCCCTCCGTCTCTTGTGAACATTTATCAGGAACTTCGGGATGACTTAGGCTGTGAGATTCCAAATAACGGATATTTAAAGAAATGGTCTGACCAGGGAGTCATGCTGCTTAACACAGTGCTGACCGTGCGGGCCCATGCGGCCAATTCCCACCAGAGGATGGGTTGGGAGACTTTTACGGACGCAGCCATTAAGATCTTAAATGAGCAGGACCGGCCCATGGTGTTCCTTTTATGGGGACGCCCGGCCCAGAGTAAGAAGGCCATGCTGACAAATCCAAAGCACTTGATCCTGGAAGCACCTCACCCCAGCCCTCTTTCCGCTTACAGGGGATTTTTTGGCTGCAGGCATTTCAGCAGGACCAATGCCTATTTAAAAGACAATGGGCTGGAGCCTATTGACTGGCAGATTGAAAATATATGATAAGACAGGGGTAAAGGAATGAATATCGTTGAGATTTTAAAAGTAGTTGTACTTGGAATTGTGGAGGGCTTTACGGAGTGGCTTCCTATAAGCAGTACTGGGCATATGATCCTGGTGGATGAAATCATCCATTTAAATCAGCCCTCTGCCTTTAAAAATATGTTTCTTGTGGTGATTCAGTTAGGGGCGATCCTGGCGGTACTGGTCCTGTATTTTGAAAAGCTCAATCCTTTTTCGGCCAGAAAAAAACCGGCTCAGAAGCAGGCTACCCTGGTTCTCTGGTCCAAGATTGTTCTGGCTTGTATCCCGGCCGCTGTGATCGGGTTTCTGGTGGATGATATTCTAGAAGAATATCTGATGAACGGCTATGTGGTAGCGGTGACCTTAATCCTCTATGGCGTGCTGTTTATTGTGATTGAGAACAGGAACCAGTACAGGAGTTTTGATGTGCAGAAGGTGGGGGATATTTCTTACCAGACGGCTCTATGGATCGGCTTATTCCAGCTGTTGGCCCTGATCCCCGGCACATCCCGCTCCGGTTCCACCATACTGGGGGCCATGATCCTGGGATGCTCCAGAGCAGCTTCTGCAGAGTTTTCCTTTTTCCTTGGGATTCCGATCATGTTTGGAGCAAGTTTTTTAAAGATCATGAAATTTGGTCTGAGCTTTACCGGTCCCCAGATATTCTATCTGGTTTTAGGCATGGTGGTGGCTTTTGTGGTTTCTGTCTATTCTATTAAGTTTTTAATGGGATATATCAGACAGCATGATTTTAAATTCTTCGGATATTACAGAATCGTCCTGGGAGCGGTAGTATTTTTATACTTTATTGTAACGGCCATTCTGGGTTAATAAATATATGAAAAGAGAGTTGATCATTCGCTTTGCGCGGAGATCAACTCTCTTTTAGATGATGGCTCATAAAGGTTCCTTTCTGACAGATCACGGCAAAAATAACATCTCGATCCGTCCTTCGGCGGCCAGTTCATCTATGCCGTCAAAATTAAATTGTAAGTTCCGGTTCTGCGTGTTTAGTCCCTTTTTCATCTCGGCGTAGTCCTTGACATTTACCTTTGTTAAACCGTAGTCAATAAAGATATCGCAGTCAAAGGCATTAGCGGTGTTGATTAAAAGCGCGAGGGGAATGGGGGTGCTGCGCAGCTGGATAT
>JAEWRS010000228.1 GCA_023398855.1 Bacillota bacterium | reverse complement strand
TGTATGGCTGAAACATCAGACTCGTATAATAAAATGAAAAGGAGTTTTATCATGGAGCAGTTTTTTAAGCTAAAGGAAAATGGAACCAATGTAACGACAGAGATTATTGCTGGCATCACAACATTTTTTGCAATGGCGTATATCATTATCGTCAACCCCAATACGTTGAGTCAGGCAGGTATGGAGTGGGGAGCAGTATTTTTGGCAACCATCATTTCTGCTATTATTGGTACATTAATTATGGGACTTGTTGCTAATGTGCCATATGCTCAGGCTCCTGGCATGGGTTTAAATGCATTTTTTGTCTACACGGTATGTTTTGGTTTGAAATTTACATGGCAGCAGGCATTATCAATGGTTTTCATCTGTGGGCTCCTTAACATTTTTATTACAGTGACCAGAGTTCGTAAATATATCATTAAAGCCATTCCGGCAAGCTTACAAAATGCCATTGGCGGAGGTATTGGTATTTTTATAGCTTACATAGGTCTTTTAAATGCAGGTGCCATTAATTTTGCGGCAGGGGTTCCTGCTATGTCTGTCATTGCATCAAAAGCACTTGTTTTATTTATCATTGGCCTTGTATTAATAGTGGTATTGACTGTGCTGAATGTAAAAGGCGGTATTTTAATTGGTATTGTTTTAACAACTTTGATCGGTATTCCGCTGGGCATTACTAAAACCGGTGATACTGTGAATTTTTCAGAAGCTTTGGCAGTGCTTCCAACTACGTTTGGGGTAATTTTTACATCAGCCGGACTTCCATCTTTATTTAGTGATATGTCTAGGCTTCCCATTGTTCTGATTACCATATTCTCTTTCAGCTTGTCCGATACATTTGATACAATCGGAACATTCATTGGAACAGGCCGCAGAAGCGGAATTTTCAGCAAGGAAGATGAAGCCTCTCTGGAATCAGGAAAAGGGTTCTCCTCTAAGATGGACAAAGCGCTGTTTGCAGATGCCACAGCTACCTCCATTGGCGCCCTTTTTGGTACATCCAATACCACGACCTATGTGGAAAGTGCTGCTGGAATTGGCGCAGGAGGACGTACCGGCCTTACTTCCGTAGTTGTAGCAGTTTGTTTTGCCTTCAGTGCATTTTTATCCTCTTTTATCAGTGCAGTTCCGTCTGTTGCAACAGCACCGGCTCTTGTAATTGTTGGCTGTATGATGATTTCGTCCTTTAAGGAGATTGAGTGGACTCAGCTTGAGGAAGCTATTCCGGCTTTCTTTGCAGGTGTGTTTATGGCTCTTTGCTACAGTATTTCTTATGGTATTGCAGTAGCATTTATTTTCTATTGTATCGTTAAGATCTGCAAAAAGAAGGCAAATGAGCTGAACCCCATTATTATTGTGGCAACCATTCTATTTATTATAAATTTCATATTGCAGGCGTTTCTGTAATTAGGTAAGAAGTCGTAAGCTTCTGTCTCTGTGTCAAGCGGAGACAGAAGCTTTTATTTTTATGGAAATTTCAGTAATAATTATCGATTTCAGTATTGAATTATTTGGAAAAATATGTTATGATTATATCATGAATTAGGGAAGACTAACTCATAAAAGTGAGGAAATAAGACATATTAATGAAGTATGACTGTGTCAGTGACACATTCTGGGTAAGAAATCGCATGGAAGCTTCCGGGACATTATATGAGAGTCCCTGTGCAATAATCAATGATAAAAGCGTGGAAACTGGAAAGAATTTTCTTATGGATTCTTTCTTAAGTGAAGCCATTTTTAAGAAAAGGAGAAAAAATGATGAATTATCTGGAGATTGAAAAAGTAATAGGCAGAGAGATTATTGATTCCAGAGGGAATCCTACTGTAGAGGCTGAGGTACATCTGGCTGATGGGACGATTGCCAGAGGGGCAGCTCCCAGCGGTGCGTCTACCGGTGAATTTGAGGCTCTGGAGCTTCGGGATGGGGACAAGACCCGTTATGGCGGAAAAGGCGTTTTAAATGCGGTTCATAATATTAATACTGTGATTCATTATGCGATCACAGGAATGGATGCTTCTGACATTTATGCTGTTGACCAGGCAATGTTTTCTGCGGATGGTACAAAGGATAAATCCAGGCTGGGCGCCAATGCTATTTTGGCAGTATCCATTGCCTGTGCCAGAGCAGCGGCTGAAAGCATGGGAATTCCTTTCTACCGTTTCCTGGGTGGAATATCCGGAAACCGTCTTCCTCTTCCAATGATGAATATTTTAAACGGCGGAGCACATGCAGCCAATACCGTGGATGTGCAGGAGTTTATGATCATGCCTGCAGGAGCTTCCAGCTTCAAAGAGGGCTTAAGATGGTGTACGGAAGTGTTCCATTGCCTGGCCTCCATATTAAAGACAAAAGGCCTGGCAACTGCTGTAGGAGATGAAGGCGGCTTTGCACCTGATCTGGACAGTGATGAAGCGGCAATTGAGCTGATCCTGGAGGCAGTGAGAAAAGCAGGCTACGAGCCTGGACGTGACTTTGTCCTGGCAATGGACGCTGCCTCCAGCGAATGGAAGGGTGAAAAAAAAGGAGAGTATATCCTGCCAAAGGGAGGCAAGCACTTTACCTCTGAGGAATTGATTGAACACTGGAAAAAGCTGTGTGATAAGTATCCCATTTATTCTATTGAGGATGCACTTGATGAAGAAGACTGGGAAGGCTGGAAAAAGCTTACGAAAGTCTTGGGAGAAAGAGTCCAGCTGGTAGGGGATGATTTGTTTGTAACAAATACGGAACGCTTAAAGAGAGGAATCTTAGATGGATGCGGTAATTCCATTCTGATCAAGCTTAACCAGATTGGTTCCGTATCAGAAACCCTTGAAGCGATTAAAATGGCCCACAGTGCAGGCTAT
>JAEWRS010000207.1 GCA_023398855.1 Bacillota bacterium | reverse complement strand
TTCCTTTCATTATAAGCCACTGTAATACAGGAATCCATTGTATATTTTATGATTTCATGTATCTTTTATTCTTTTACTGCTCCTGCTGCGATTCCTGCGAGAATGTATTTCTGGAAAAAGATATAGATCAGGATGGTTGGCAGCATGATGATGATGATACCGGCCGCCAGCTTCTGCCAGGAGCCCTGCTGGGCATTGGCGTAATTCATCAGAAAAGTGGTCAAGGTCCTCAGCCTGTTTTTGGGCATATACAGATATGGAATGTACATGTCATTGATAATGGTAATGGCTTTGATGATCACCACCGTAGCCGTGGCAGGTGCCAGCAGCGGAAAAATGATCTTTGTAAACAAGCCAAAGTAGGAGCAGCCATCCAAAAGAGCGCTTTCATCTAGTGATACAGGAAGGACACGGATAAACTGTCTGTAAATATATAGCTGCATTAAATCTGAGGCCACATAAATCACAATGGGAGCTCCTAAGGTATTGTAAAGCCCGATACCGTTAATAACCTTAAACCTGGCAATTTCCGTTACAAAGCTGGGGATGAGCATGCCCAGAAAGAACAGGCCCATAATTACATTTTTCAGCCGAAACTCAAAACGTTCCAGAATAAACGCGGTAATGGTGCCAAACAGCACATTAAACAAAATACTGACCGCCAGTATGATACCTGTATTCTTAAAACCAATCACCAGATATTTATCTCCCAGCACCTTTTTAAAATTTAAAAGTGTAATTCTGTCCATGGGAGGAAGAAGCAGGGGGGAGGTGTTCACCATATCTGCCTTTGTCTTAAAAGCTGCAAATAAGGTCAAAGCAATGGGAGCCAGAACGATCAGGACCATGCCCATGCAGATGATCTGTTTGAAGCCTTGTTCCATTGTACGTGTTTTCATCTTATTTACTTCCCCCTTTTAGCATGATTCCGTGAATGATCTTGTTCTGGATCAGATAAATAATAACGATCATGATCATAATCGCCACCGCCATGGTGGATGCAAGGCCAAAGTTGCTGTACTTAAAGGCCGTATCAATGGTGTAAAGGGTAAAGGTGGAGGAAGCATACCCCGGTCCTCCGCTAGTCATGACATAAGGAATATCAAATACCTGAAGGGCGCCGCGGATGTTGTCGAAAAGGACAAAATCCACCATGAGCATAATTGATGGAATCTGAATGTACCGGAACATCTGCCATGCATTGGCCCCATCCACTCTGGCTGCCTCCTGCACATCCTGGGGAAGAGACTGGAGGGCTGCCATAAAAAGGATGACATGGTACCCGGAAAACCTCCACAGGGAAACAAAGGTAAGGACAAAATTGACGATTTTAGGATCTGACAACCAGTTCCTGATCAGGCTTTCCAGATGAAATACCGACAATATCTCATCAAAGGCTCCGTTAATGGGAGAAAAGAAATAAGAGAATGCATAGGAAATGGCAACCCCGTTGATGATATACGGCATGAAAACCATGGTCTTATAAAACTTTGCTCCCCGAAGCCTGGAGGTCAAAAGTACAGCGAACATCAGCTCAATGGGTATGAATATCAAATGCCCGAAAAAATATACTGCGTTGTTCCGAAGGGACAGCCACAAGTCCTTGTTGCGGAACATGGCAGTGTAATTGCCAAAACCAATGGCATCATAGGTCTTGGAATATCCATCCCAGTTTGTGAAGCTCATGCGGATTAAGTCAAATGCCGGGAGCACTACAAAAGCAATGAGCAATGCCATGGGAACCACGAGAGAACATATAATAAACCTTTTTTTCTGTTTATCCAATGAATTCATAGAAACCTCCTGATATAAGTCCTTGGAGGAAAAGGGGACAGGATATCATCACCCTGCCCCTTTTCCGTTCCGTTTATTTAATTCCCAGCTTGGTTCTGGCCTGTGCCCATTTTGTATTAAGTCCATCCAATTCTGTCTTTAGATCAAAGCCATTGGTAAACATCTGGGATCCAAGCTTCTTATAATCGAATGCGATTTCGTTCTGGATCGCCTGGAAGTTATCTCCGCCGCCGTCATACATAACCAGCTCCATATCCGGCTGCTGCTCGTC
The DNA here is from genome assembly GCA_023398855.1 of Bacillota bacterium. Classification (GTDB taxonomy): domain Bacteria; phylum Bacillota; class Clostridia; order Lachnospirales; family Lachnospiraceae; genus Lacrimispora. The sequence goes on along the minus strand of JAEWRS010000207.1, from coordinate 1,103 downwards.
TGACTGGGCCAGAATGGAATCCTTCTCTTTGGGGAAGTTTTTCATGGAGGAGGCACTGGTTACATAGTTAATGTATCCTGGATACCAGTCTTCGCTGTAGAACCATTCCACAAAAGCCTTTGCCAGCTCTGGGTTCTTGCTGTGAGTCGTCACGCCCATAAAAGAATCCCCCTGTACAATAACACGGAACGGATCATCCTTTGAATCTCTTACAGGAAGATAGAAGGTGCCCAGTTCTGAAGCATCATCAGTACCACTTTGAATGTTTTGTAATCCCCAATCTCCCAGTGCAATAATAGCAGCCTTTTTCTGGGCAAACAAAGCTGTTACCTGGTCATTGCCCATGCCGAGAGGATCTTTGCCGAACACATCCTTGGTGAACAAGCTGTCTACCTTATGGTATGCTTTGTTAATGTCCGTCCCATCTGCAAAAGGAGCATCTGACTTTGCCATGTCATTCCAGTTCTGCCCATTGCCGCCCTGAAGTGCCGGCATAAACTCCATATAAGGATAATCCGGCCATTCGTCCTTGGCGCCAAGTGCGATTGCCATGAAATCCGGATCATTTTTCCCGTAATAATCCTGAAGGGTCTGAGCTGCCTTTTCAAAATCCTCCCAGGTGGTGGGAACCTCTACTCCTGCTTCCTGAAACATGTCTTTCCAGTAATAAACGTATTCATATCCCGCTGTCATGGGAATACCAAGGACCTTGCCATCCATTGCATACCCAGAGGCAAGCTCGTTGTTTTTCGCTGCATCTAAACCAGATAAATCCAGCAGGTAATCCTTAAATCTGGATAAGGTAAATGGTTTGTTAAACATGACATCCGGAAGCTGGTTTGCCGAAGTTCTCATCTTCATGGAATTCCAGTATTCAGAATCATCCTTAATCTTTTCTACTTCAATCTCCGCGTTGGGATATTTTTCCTGGAATTTCCCAACCATATCATTTTCGTCAATATAATCCATCAGGTTATTGTCCCAGATGGCAAATACCAGACTGCCTTCCAAATCACTCTTTGTCTCTGTTTTTTCGGATTCAGCAGAACCTGCTGCCGTTGTTTCTTCCTTTTTGGTTTCACCTGTTCCCTTTGAAGAGGAGC
>JAEWRS010000172.1 GCA_023398855.1 Bacillota bacterium | reverse complement strand
TTTGCTTCCGCTTCTTTTTCCTGTTCATATTTCTTAGCTTCGGCTTCTCTCTGTCTTCTTGCCAGATCAGCGGCTGCCTTTTGTTCTATCGCATAACGCTCTGCATCTGCCTTTTTATTAATTTCAGCTTCCAAAGTCTGCTGCATAACAGCTACTTCCTTGCTTTTCAGTTTTGCTTCTCTTTCTGCCTTGGCAATCTGTGCATTGACAGTAGCCGTCTGAATAGTTTTTTGCTGCTCTTGCTTTTGGATTTCATATGCAGCATCTGCCTGCGCTCTCTTTGCATCTGAAACCTGCTGTAATTCAGCCTTTTTAATTTCCAGCTCATTATTCCTTATTGATATCTCCGACTCAGCATTAACTCTTGCATCGTTTGCCTCTCTGTCAGCCGAGGACTGGGCAATAGCAACTTCCTTATTAGCATTTGCTTTTGCAATAGCCGCATCTTTCTTGATCTGGGAAATATTATCAATACCCAGGTTATTGATGACATCATTTTCATCACGGAAATTCTGAACATTAAAGCTGACCAGCTCTATTCCCATCTTTTCCAGATCCGGAATTACATTTTCAGATACCTTGCTTACAAAGGTTTTCCTGTCTCCAATTAATTCACGCAGCTTCATGGTACAGATAATCTCCCGGACATTACCTTCCAGAACTTCTGATACAATTGAGCCAATTTCTTCGGAACTTTTATTTAAAAAGTTCTGTGCGGCAAGATCAATGGATTCATCCTCTGCTTTGATCTTAACATTTACAGCTGCATCCACATAAATATTAATACAATCCTGGGTCGGTACCGGATCTTTTGTTTTGATGTCAAGTGGAATCAGTTTTAAATTCAGCTTATCAAGTCTTTCTAAAAAAGGAATTTTAATCCCAGCCCGGCCAATTAATATTTTTGATTTCTTTTTTAAGCCGGATATGATGAAAGCAGTATCCGGCGGAGCCTTTACATAACCGGAAGCAAAAATTCCTAATAAAACTATGGCCAAAATAATGACTGGACCAAAACTAAATAACAACTCTAACATATTCTCTCTCCTTTTAATTTCGTATATACGTCATAATTATGTAGTATCTTATCTGTTGACCCACCAGCAGATCAAAAAAGGCTGTTACTGGTCCATGTCCCATTGGTCCAGTATCTGCTGGATCTTATCTCTGCATCGTTTTCCTTTGCAGCTCCCATTACCAGTATTTGTCATACTCCATACTTTCTCCACAGTATCAGCACCTTCTGATATTGCCCTTTTTATTGTTTGTCTGGAAACTCCTTTGCAGATACATACCTTGGTTAATTTATCAATGATTTCCTGGTTCTCCAATGTTACTATTTTCCTTTCTCAATTTTAAGCTGAAATCAGATGTCCTTATCCGTTCATTTTGTTGTTTTTGTTAACGAAATTTTGTTCAGATACTGATCCCACTTATTGTATATACTAATTCTTGTTATACACGATGTCAACCGATATCAATTTATTTCCATTTATGCTGCAACCTATTACACCTGGCTGGCTGTCACAGATCAAGGTATATTGCCCTTTCTTTTGGGGGCAGAAACACGAAGTAAGTGTCAGATAAAGCGTAACTTAAACTTCTTCAATCATTGTTTGATATATGTAATCCATTTTTTAATTGTTTATTTTTCTTTTTAATTATTTATGATACAATATAATAAAAAGCAGAAGGAGTAAACCATGTTAAAAAGCGAACGTCATTCATATATGGAAAATGTCATTATGCTGCAAGGCCGAATCATCGTAACAGATATGGCTAAAGAATTAGCCGTAACTGAGGATACCATCAGAAAAGATCTTTGTGACATGGCAAAAAAGGGGCTGGTAAAACGAGTTCATGGGGGGGCTGTCAAAATAGAGAAAGAGATTCCTGACTTCACTCTGCGTACCGAGCTTTTTATGGATGAAAAAAGACACCTTGCTGAAAAAGCGATTACGCTTTTAAAGAATGATATGTCAATCTTTATTGACGGCGGAACTACAAATCTGATGCTGGTCGAACTTTTGCCACCGGACTACCATGGATCCATTATCACCAATAATCCACTTTTACCATTGAAACTGGTCGCACATCCCAATATCAATGTCATCCTCATAGGCGGCACCTTTGATAAAGTGTCCCAGATTATCTTTGGTTCTGCTGCTTGTCAGGCCATTGAGAATCTTCATGTTGATATCTGTTTCGTTGGTCTGTCTTCCATTGATACGAAATATGGGATTACGGTTGGTTCTTTTGAGGAATCTCTGATTAAGCAGGCCATTATCAAAAGCAGTTCTACCTGTGTAGGCATGGTGACCAGAGAAAAAATCGGAAAACTCGCCACCTTCACGGTGGGTAAGACCTCCTTGTTAGACTATCTGATTCTGGAGGAAGGAACCAGTTCAACGGTGCGGGAACAGTTTGAAGAATTAGGGATCAAAACACTATAAATTAAGTTAGCCATCATTGAATCAGCCTCCAGAATGTAATCTTATTACAGATACTTTCTGAAGGCTGAATCTGATTTAATCTGTACGCAGACTTAAGTCATTCAGCTTAAGCTACTCCAGATTTGCATGTCTGTTCATCAAGGCTTTATTGCTGTCTGACAAAGAATCGGTACTGATAATATGAATAATAATGGCATCACCAATCAGCAAAACACTCTGTTCAAAGGTGTTCGCTCCCGGCTGAATTGATTTTCTCTTATTACTTTCACTCTTTGTGGTTGCAGCTTGAACTTCAACAATATAATCTGCCATATTACCTATGGGAGAATCTGATCTAGTAGTAATAAGAGCCAAGCCTGCACCAATTTTTTTACACTTCTCAGACATCACAGTCAGAGTACCCGTTGTACCACTGCCGGAGGCTACAATCAGCAAATCCCCCGGTTCAATTGCCGGTGTCACAGTCTCACCCACCACATATGCTTTAAATCCCATCTGCATCAAGCGCATAGCCAGACCACGAATCATCATCATAGAACGGCCTGCTCCAGCAACAAAGATTTTATCTGCCTTCAAAATCTGAGCCTGCAATTCATCCAACTGTTCTTGTTTTAAATTAGAACATGCACCACCCAGCTCTCCCAAAACTGCTGTTAAGATATCTTTTGTGCTCATCATTTCATTGCCTCCTTCATTTCGATCACTGCTTTTCTAATATCAGGTGCATGATATAAGGAACCACCAGCAATAATAATATCCGGGTTCTCAGCAGTGTAATCTTTTATTGTTTTCATACTGACACCACCAGCTACCGCCGCCATATTACTTGGAATTGCTGACACTAGTTCACGCAAATCACCTAACGGTGTTTTTCCAGCCTTTTGCATATCCACCCCAGTATGTACACCAATAATATCAACTCCCAGGACCAGTAATTCTTTGGCCCGCCGCGGAATATCTGTTACACAAATCAGATCGGCAAAGACCTTACGGCCATACCTATGGGCAACCTCGACTACTTCAACAATTGTTGCATCGTCTGCCAGTGCCAGAACAGTAATAATATCAGCACCATTTTCGCAGATATCTTCGCATTCAATGGCTCCGCCATCAACAATCTTGCTATCTGCAAGAACTGTCAAATGCGGATATTTTTCTTTCAGTACCTTAACTGGAACCATGCCCTCTTTCATAATTACCGGTGTTCCCACCTCATAAACATCAATCACATCATGGATCTGGTCGGCGATCTCTAAAACCTTAGCAGTATCTGCAATATCAATAGCAATTTGTAATCTCATAGCAAAGTCTCCCTTTTGATTCATTTTGTCATATTATAAATAGAGTCTGCATAATGATCCGGGTGAAGCAGGAAATCATACTTCCCCGGGAATGCCACAAAATTGGTATAACAAGGAACACAGAACTCAATTCCCAGCTCCTTATTTTCCACCGGAGTAACAATCTTCGGTTCCGGGACATTCTGATACCGTTCATTTTTCTCAACCTTGAAGCTATCACCGTCTTTCAGAACATACACCGACAAACCATGTTTTTTCTTGATTTTCTCATAATCCAATGGACAGGAAATCACTGCAATGTTGCTGAACATGGATATTTCGTCTGTTGGATTAATGGAGCAGTGTCCGCAAAATGGCGGTACAATTATTGCTTGCCCGGCTTTTACATGAACCACGCGGACCTCCTCAAGCTTCGGTTCCTCGTCTTTGTCAAAATTCAAGACTTTCTGGAGAATAAAAATAATTTCTCCCTTGATAACTTCATAGACTTCGGCATAAGGATAATTTCCACCTTCTATGTATCCGTGATAATGACCAGAAGTCTTTTTAAACTCCCCATTTATTGTTCCTGGCTCAATTGCTGTAATATCATAACGGAAATCATATTTTGCAAATAAATTTACATGCTCCGGAAAAATGATATTCCGATATGCCGTATACATATAATCCTGCTCATTGATATGCTCTGGATCACGGAACAATCCGGTCATCTCGCCAGCAGCTTTACCGCCGCTCCCCTCACATGTCAAACCGTCTTTAAACTGTAATTTTCCTGTTTCCTGGTTTATATAAATAGGTAAACCTGATTGAACAATTTTCATAACTTTTCACCTTCTATCCTAAAATCCCCAATGCATAACCGATCATACTGACTGCAAAGAAAATAAAAATCAAATGAATCGGTTTTACATTTTTCTTTAATAGCTTCATGCACAATAGAGTTAATAACAGCGGAACCAGCCCTGGTACCAGTTGATCAACAACTGACTGCAGCGTGACAACAGATATCTCATTGGTTTCCGGATTCACCGTTGTCATCAACGTCAGCGGCATCTTAATATTGACCCAGGCATTCACCAGTGCTCCCATTACAAATAGTCCCAATACCGATGCACCAGTGGTAATTTTCTGCAGTGTGCCATCAGCCATGTTAGAAACAACATCTGTTCCTTTGGCATAACCAAAATCAACACTCCACTTTAAAAATCCAAGACGGATTAAATTGTAGACAACAAAAAAAAGAAGAGGGGCAATTACATTGCCAGACATTGCCAAGCCAGCACAAATGGATGCTACCAACGGTCTTATGGTTCCCCACCAAATTGGATCACCAATCCCTGCTAAAGGCCCCATCATGCCAACTTTGATACCACTAAGTGTTTCCTCTGAAATATCCGCCCCCTGCTGTTTCTGTTCCTCCAGAGCTGTATTTACACCAATAATCACAGCATCCATGTACGGCTGTGAGTTAAAGAAATCAAGGCTACGTTTTATTGCCGCTTTTCTGTCTGGATTATTCTCCGGATATAACCGTTTCAGGACTGGTTCCATACAAAATGTAAATCCCAATCCATGTAGGCGCTCAAAGTTCAAGGATGCCTGAACAAATGAGGTTCGCCAAAATACTTTAGACAAATCTTTTTTTGTTACCTTATTATTCCCTGATGCGGAAGTCATTACTGTATTCTCCAAGAATTCTCCCCCCTTTAGTCCAGCTCATCATCAAAATTATTTGTTGTCATAGTCCTTGCCGATACCGCGGCCACCTGTTTCTGTAAAGATGGATTTATTTGAATATAAATAATCGCAATACAAACACCCAGAATACCAAAAC